>DVLY01000114.1 GCA_018715295.1 Candidatus Merdimorpha stercoravium
TTTCCCGGGGGCAAAAGCCCCCGGGAAACCCGCCCGCACTGCACTTGCCCCCGGCGAGGAGATCAGTCCTCCGCCAGGTAAGCCGCCGTGATCCGAGCGATGTACACCCGGTGCAATCCCCCGTGCTGCGCATCGTAAAACCGGGGGAGGATCGCCGGGTCGAGGAACTTCCCGGCCTGGAGATCGGACACATACAGCTTTCGGCACTCCAGCACCACCCGCGCCTGAGCGAAAGTTACGCCCCCGCCCGGCGCCGGGACAGGCGTAAGGCCGGATTCGGCCACCTTATCGCCGTCGCGTCCGGATTTGGTGCCCAGCAAGGACAGCGCGCTGCGATACCGTCCGTCGAAAAACGAAAGGGTAAAGCCTTCCTCCCGTTCCATGAACCCGTACGTATAACGTTCGGGACGGACAAAGACAAAGGCTACCGGAACATTCCACAGATGCCCCACGCCGCCCCAGGAGGCCGTCATCGTATTGAAATCGCCCATCTGTCCGGCCGTTACCAGCATCCAGTCCCGGCCGATGAGCCGGATCGGATTGTCCGAAAGGTCTTCCGGTGCTATCTTTTTCATCGCTTGTCTTTTTGTTTTACACTCGCCTTACCCGGCATTTCTTATTCCCGCGGTTTTATCGCCCCTGTCCTGCCAGTCGGCCCGTCCTTCCTGGCGTCTTATCTCCCGATACTCCTTCGAAGCCTTGCTTTCGCGCCGAGGAACCCGTCGGGGGGGGCGCAGAGAAAAAGGGGCAAGGGAAAAATCACTCCTTGGCGCGGTCGGAAGGCTCCGCAGTCTTTTTCTGCACCTCGTGCAGGGTTCCTCCGTCGATTTTCACCGTGCGGGAAGGGAACTTGAGGATCATCGTATAGTCGTGCGTAGCCATGACCACGGCCGTTCCCTGGCGATGGTTGATATCGAGCAGCAGGCGGAGGATCTCGGCCGAAGTATTGGGGTCGAGGTTGCCGGTAGGCTCGTCGGCGATGATGAGTTCCGGTTCGTTCAGCAAGGCCCGGGCTACGGCGATGCGCTGCTGCTCGCCTCCGGAGAGCTCATACGTAAATTTGTCCTGCGTGCCCTGCATGCCGACGTTGCGCAGCACTTCGAGGATACGCTCCTTGATCTTGGTCTCGTCGCGCCATCCGGTTGCCCGCAGCACGAAGGCCAGGTTCTGGTACACGTTGCGGTCGGAGAGCAGTTGGAAGTCCTGGAAGACGATGCCCAGACGGCGGCGCAGGTACGGGATGCTCTCTTCGTCCAGGCGGCGCAGGTCGAATCCTGCCACGCGCCCTACGCCGGCGGTCAAGGGAACGTCGCCGTAGAGAAGCCGCAGGAGGGTGGACTTGCCGCTGCCCGTCTTGCCGATCAGGTAGACGAATTCCCCGTTCTTGATCGAAAGGCGGAGGTCCTTGATGATGATCCCGCCCCGCTGACCGATGCCCGGGGTGTCGATCCAGACGAGGTCTTCGGCAGGCCGCTGCGCCTGCTGCTGCTTGGCTCCGGTCGGGACTTCGTTTTGCTCGGGGGCTGCGGCCTGTGCGTCCATCCCCGGTGTATTCAAGGATACGGTCCCTTCGGAAGCGCTCTCTTCAGTTTTTCTTGTCGTTTGTTCCATCGCCGGAAGGTGTTATTTATCGTCGTCGGTGATCGCGTCGTAGCAGGTCTGCTGGATGCGCGAGCGGAAATTGCCGGAGGAAAGCCGGTTGTTGTTCATCGATTCGAAGGTGCGGTTGGACAAAAAGACGTAGATCATGTCCGCTTCCGGGTCGATCCACACCGCCGTGCCGGTAAATCCGGTATGTCCGAAAGTCTTGGGGCCCATTACCTTGTTGGAGAACGAAGGACGGTCGAAGCCCAGCCCGCGGTAGTTGCCTTCGTCGCAGTAGTAGCACGAGGAGAACAAACGCACCGTACTGTCCTCGATGTAGCGTTTTCCTCCGTACGTGCCTCCGTTGAGGTACATCTGGCACATCTTGGCCATGTCGTCCGCCGTGGAGAAAAGTCCCGCATGGCCGGACACCCCGTCCAGGAACGCAGCCGCCATGTCGTGCACGTAGCCGCGCACGATGGTATGCCGCCAATAGGTTTCATTTTCCGAAGGAACTATCTCGCTGACGGAAAAGCGCTCCAACGGGTTGTATCCCGAACGCCATGCTCCCATCGGTCGGTAGAGCTCGGTCTGCACCAGACTGTCGAGAGGCTGGCCGTAGAACTGTTCGACCATCTGCCGGAAGATGAAGAACGCAAAGTCGGAATAGACATACTCCTTGTCGTCCTTGACCGGCGAGAGGATCATTTGCCGCTGGATCGTATCCTTGATGCTGCCGATGGCGTACATGCCCGGCACCACTTCCTGGGTGAATACGCTGTCGGGCGTTACCCGGTAGTACTGCGGCAGGGGGCGGGTCAGCGAATCGATCGTCTGGAGGTAATACGGGATCCAGGCTTTCAGCCCCGCCCGGTGGGTGAGAATGTCGGCCAGGATCATGTTCTCCTTGTTGGTCCCCCGGAAGACGGGCATCACATCGCCCAGACGGTCGTCCAGGCGGATCTTGCCTTCGTCGTAGAGCTTCATCACGAAAGGCAGGGTAGCCATCACCTTCGTAACCGAAGCCATGTCGTAAATCATGTCGCCCTGCACCTTTTCCGAGCCGTCCATCGCACCCATCGTCGTGCCGTACCAACGGTCGTACACCACGCGCCCGTGCCGACCCACCAACACGTGAACCCCCGGGGCGGCTCCGCTCTCCACCACTTCCCGCAGCAGCGCGTCGATCTTGTCGAGCGTATCGGCCGACATGCCTACCTGTTCCGCATATCCGTAAGCCAGGCGGATGGCCGGGGAGTCTCCCACCTGGATCCCGCCGAAGATGGCTTCGGCAGCGGCTACCTGCGAAAAATGCGAGGAGGAAGGCGCGCTGACCAGCGAAGCGGATTTTTCCCCGGCCAGTTTCTCCGCCCGGGAGGATTTCGCATCGAAAACCGCCAGGACAACCCTTCCGGGGAGGTCGGTCTCGGAGAGCGCTTTGCGGGCTTGGGAGAAGTCGCGCACGCCCACGATGAGCACATCCTGCGGGGCGACTTTCTTCAGTTCGACCCGTGCGAGGGTCTTGACCGGGGCATACTTGCGCAGGTACTTCTCAAAACTGGGCAGTGCCCCGTCGAAGCGGAAATAGTAAATCGCCTGGCGGGTGAGGTCTTTGACCGGAAGGAGGTCTCCCGCTACCGTCAGGGAACGCTCGGCCAAATCCATCGCCCGCGCCGAGTCGGCCGAGACTTCCAACTGTTTGAGCGCACGGCGGTATTCCTTTTGGACCGATTGGCCGTTTACCGACAAGGCCCCGAAAAGCAGCAGGAGACACCCTGCCGCTCTGAAAAATCCTTTCCTCTTCATGTTTTGTATCTGTCTCTTTTTATGGTCAGTGTTTTATTCCTTGCGATGCAAGGGCCTCGTCCAGGGGGATTTTCACCCCCTCCCGAAAGGCGATGAGGAACGCTTGCGGGTAGCCCTTTCCCTGTACGGCGCGCAACTGTTCCTGCGCTTGTCGGTAGTCGGAAGTCCCCGCCCCGGTGTAATACTTAAGGTATCGGCCTTCCTTGACGGATTTCAAATCGGGGAAAACGCGCAATGCCCGATCGCCCGTCCCTTCGATGGGGCGCACGGAAGCCAGCACCTGCACGTAGTACAGAACCCCGCTCGTGTCCGGGCGGGAGTCCTGCCGGAGGGACGCTTCAGGCATTTCCGAGGAAGGTTGGGGGGCAAAGGCCCGTTCCAGATTGGCTTTGAGCCGTTCCTTGTCCGTAGTCTGTCCTTGCAGCGGAGCGCCGAGCGCCAGCGCCATGAGCGTTGCCATGCAAAAAAACAGGTTTTTCATCGCCCTTCATTTTGCGTTCTTATGGCAAATATAGAAAAAATATACGCAAAGGCGAGCGCAGCACAGCGGACATATCGAATGCTTTTCCCCCATATCCGCACTTTTCCTTGGGAAGGCTTCCCCCGAAAACCCTCAAAAGCGTATCTTTGTCCCCATGAGCCGCCCCGGAGGGAAAGACCGTTTCCCCTCCTCCCGGCACCGATCACCCATTATCCCAACCCCTTGCCATGAAACCCATCTACAGGTATCTGCTCTTCTTCCTCCTGCTCCTGCCGGCCATCGCCCTTCGGGATTACACCCCGGACAACGAACTGCGCTACATCAGCCTGGTAAACGAAGCCCTGCAAAACGGCACCTGGTTTACCTTTTACGACCACGGCACGGTATACGCCGACAAACCGCCCCTGTACTTCTGGTACATCGCCCTGATGCACTTCCTGCTGGGCGCCCACCACATGTGGGCCATCGCCCTGGCCAGCCTCCTGCCGGCCATCGGCATCATCGCCCTGATGGACCGGTGGATGCGGGAGGAATCCGTCCCGTGCGACACCGCCCTGGCCGGGAGCATGCTGATGATCACCGCCATGTACATCGGCACGGCGCTGGTGCTGCGCATGGACATGCTCATGGCGCTCTTTATCCTGCTGGCCTTGCGGGCATTCTACCGTCTCTACCAGGGCAAAGCCTCCCGATCCACCCGCTGGATGATCCCGGTGTACATCTTTCTGGCCATCTTTACCAAAGGCCCGGTCGGATTTCTGATGCCGATGGTCTCCATCGTCGCTTTTCTGGCGATCAAAAAAGACCTCCGGCATTTCGGACGCTACTTCGGATGGGGGCAGTGGGGTGTGCTCATCGGCCTGTGTGTCCTCTGGTTTTCGGCCGTCTATGCCGAAGGCGGCAGTGAATACCTCAACAACATCCTGTTCAAACAAACCGTAGGCCGGGGCGTGAACTCTTTCCACCATGCCGAACCGTTCTACTACTACATAACCCATTTCGCTTACGCGCTGGCTCCCTGGTCGCTGCTCTACCTCGTCTCGTATGTAAAAGGCGTGAAGGCCCGGCTCTGGAAGACCGACCTGGAAAAATTCCTGGCCGCCGTATCGGCCTCGACCTTCGTCATGCTGTCGCTGGTAAGCTCCAAACTGGACATCTACCTGGTACCCGCCTACCCGTTCATGGTCTATCTCTCGGCCATCTGGATAGCCCGTACCGGCGCCTCGAAATGGTACTCGGCTGCCGCTGCCCTGCCCTGCCTGGTCTTTGCCCTGGCCCTGCCCGCCGTCGCCGTGTTGGGCGACAAACTGCCGTTCGGCCTGGGAGAATCCATCCCCACTTACCTCTGCGCCACCGTCCTGTCCGCAGCCGGGATCGCCGCACTGGTGCTCATCTTCCGCGCGCGCATGGCCTGTGGCGTAAAGACCGCCGCGATCGGATTCCTGGCGGCCGTATTCCTGGGTTCGTGGGCCATCCCCCGGGTCAATCCGCACATCGGATTCGAGTACCTGGGCGAGCGCGCCTGCCAGATCGCCCGGCAGCACGGCATCGAGCACTTTGCCTACTACAATTTCGACGAAGGCTGGTACATGGACACCTTCACCGGCGAGTCCTTCCACCGGATCCACAACATGGACGAACTCGACTCGCTGGAATCCCTCCCCGAACCCTCGCTGCTGCTGGTCCGCCAGACGGAAGCCCGCCACGACAGCGCCTTCACCGCTCACATCCGGGATTGGAAACCGGCCGAGGAAAAAGGTTCGTACCGCCTCTTCGTGATCGAAGGCAAGAAGGAAACCGGCGGGGATGCCCTGCCGCCTCACCCCGGGCAAGAGCCCTGAACTTCCTCGCCTGCCCCTTATCTACGCGCAAGGCGCCTGGCAATGTTTTGCCAGGCGCCTTGCGCGTTTGCCCGCCCATGCGGAAAACTGTTCCTTTACTCCTCGATCAACCCCATGCAATACGCCCGGAAATCCTCCCAACGGTAGAAGGGAAAACGGTCGGTCTCGATGGGAAGGTGCACCTCCTTTTCATTGAGCAGCACCTTGACCAGGATATCGTCCTTCGGATCGCCTTTTTTCTTGTGGAAGAACACGATCTGCAGGTTGGCCGCCATGGGCGAAATCTTGAAATCGGCCCAGTGCCGGTACAGCGTGTACGGATCGTCCACGCTCACCCCGCAGTTTTCCACACCCAGCAGCCCGGTGAGCGGGGTGATGTTCGAGTCGTGGGCAAAACGCAGTGTAGCCGCCGTATTGCCGTCGGCGATCGCCCGGTCGGCGCTCTCGATGATGTTGCGCAGCAAAGGCTTGTAGCTGTCGATGATCACCCCGTCGGAGCCCTTCGGGTTGGCATCGGCAAAGTAGAACAAGCAGTTGAAACACTGCCAGAGGTCGAAAAGCTCCTCGGGCGTGAACAGATCGTAGAACGAGACGGGCGTCTCCACGTTCTGCATGTCGCTGGCCACCCAATAAAAATCCCACATCGTTTCGATCGGATCGACATTCTTGAGTACGAACTCCTGGTCGCTGAACAGCGAAGCGATAAAACGGTCGGTATGCGTCTGGGCCCGGCGGAACTTCTCGTACTCGATCCTCCAGGGGGCTTTTTTCCCGATGTACTCCTCGGCCTGGGGCGAGCGGTAAGTCAGGTAAGCCATGTACTTCTGGCTCGACTCGTAGGTGATGGCCAGGCGCGGATTGAGTTCCTTCAGGCGATCGCCGAAAGCCGCCATGCTCATCGCGCAGCGCAGGATGACGGACGAGCGTGCCGAAATGGTCCTCCCGTCGGCAAATACCTCGGGATACGCCTCGTACATCCGTTCGGCAATCCCGCGGTGCTGCCGGATCCCCAAAGGCGAAAGGTCTCCGGCGTGTCCCTCGGCCTCCTCGTAGACCCGACGAAGACGCTGGAGCGCATCCTTTCCCAGCGGGGTCAGCGCCTCGGCCGCCTCGGCCTTCTCCATCAGGGCGAGCACCTCCGTATAGTCCGTTTCCGCCAGCAGGAAACGCGACCCATGCCGACCGAAGTGGCTGATGTAAAACGGCACATAGCCCTTGGGAGGCGGAGTAGCGACGTACTCCTTGGGTGCCGGATAAGCGTAATACACTCCCGCTGTCTTTTCGGGAGCGGCCAACATTTCTTCCTTGGTAGCCTGTCCCGCGAGAGAGAGTCCGCCGAAAAGGGCCACGAAACACAGTGTCAAATACTTCATTCCCATACTTCCTTCGAGATTTCAGTTTTGACAAATTTAGACAAAAAACCACACGGGCTTTCCCGCCGGGGAAAATTTCCAGGAAAAAATCCGCCTCACACCCTCGCTGCGGACTACCGGGCGGACTCGCGGCGAGCCGCCTTGCGCGAGATCATGATGTTGCGCAGGTACACCACAAAACCGGTGGACTGCCCCAGGATAAGCACCGGGTCGCGGCGGATGATGGCATACGCAATGATCATCCCCGAACCCAGCAGGCTGATGAGCCAGAACGTGGTAGGCAGCAGCGATTCGCCGGCGCGGGCCGAGTAGCGCCACTGATAGATAAAACGCAGGGTAAAGGTAAACTGCCCCACCGTCCCGAAAACGATGAGCCACCCCGGGATGTTCTCCTGCCGGAAAAGATGCTCGGCTGTCTCCCGCCAATCGACGGCAAACCAACACACGGCCACCACCGGCAGGTACGACACCACCGCCCGCAACACCGCCGGCATGGTATCCCAGGCTTTCTTGGCGCGCAGGTTCCAGATGTAGATGTAGTAAGAGATCAACTGACCGGCTATGATGGCAAAATCGTTCCGCAACCATCCGTACACGCACAGCATGAACGAAGCGGCCATGCTCATCTGCCAGAACAGGGTCGGCGAGAGGACTTTCTTGGCCCGTTCCGAAGCGATCCACTGCACCAGCAAGCGGCCCGAAAAGAGGATCTGCGCCGCGATGCCGATCAGAAAGACGAGGTACGGATTCATAAATCGGTGTCTTTCACCTTGTAATTGATGTAGCGGCTCTTCATCCAGCGGTAAGCGAAGCAGTCATTGAAAGGACCGATGAGGCGATTCCACATCGTGTACTTCGACTTGCCGGCCGTACGGGGGAAATGCCGGATGGGCACCTGCTTGACCGTGCCGTTCTGCAGGGCGATCAAGGCCGGAACAAACCGGTGCAGACCGGTGAACAACGGCATCCGCTTGGCATTTTCGGTGCGGATCAACTTCAACGGACAACCCGTATCCTTGGCATCGTCGCCGGTCATCATCCGGCGGAAAGCATTGCCGATCTTCGACTGGATGCGCTTGGCCAGGGTGTCCTTACGGTTGGCGCGGATACCGGTTACCAACGTGTATCGGTCGGCGTATTCGGCCAGGAGATTGAAATCCTCCGGAGTGGTCTGCAGGTCGGCGTCGATGTAGCCCACGTAGGTCGACTGGGCATAGTCGATCCCGGCCTTCATCGCAGCCGAATTGCCGCAATTCTTCTCGAAGCAGAGGTAAAACATATCCGGATTGCGCCCGCAAATATCCCGGATCATTTCGGTCGATCCGTCGGTGGAGCCATCGTCCACGAAAAGGATGCACGAAACCAGTTTCGCCGTAGCGAGGTATTTCTTCAGTTCCTCTTCGAGCCGTTGCATGTTGTCCCGCTCGTTGAACACGGGCACGATCACGGTCATGAAATAATCCTGGGTCTTGTTCATTGGGCCATAAAGTTTAGACGCTGACAAAGGTACGCTTTTTTTGCATCCCCGCCTCCCATCCGGATGCGGTTTTCCCGCCATCGGCCGTCCTTCCCCGCAGGAAATCGCCCCGAAGGACCCTTTTCCCGAAAAAAAAGACAACGAAAGCCGCACAAAAGCCCCGTTCTCCCGCGCTTCTTCTTTCCCTTAGGAAAGAAGCTTGCGGATCGCCTCCACCGCCGCATCGATCTCCTGCGGAGTATTGAACCGGCCTATCGACACGCGCAGCGAGGGGCACCCCGCCATCGGGTCCTGCGGTCCGTACAACTGTCCCAATACCGCCGAAGGCTCCAGCGCCCCGGCCATGCACGCGCTCCCGGCCGAGACCTGCACTCCGGCCATATCCAGGGAGAGCAGCACGATCGAAGCGTCTTTCTTCACCGGAAGGGTGATGTTGACCACCCCCGGAAGCGTCTCATCCCCACCCTGGCGGCACAAACCGTTGAAGCGGACACCCGGCATCGTTTCCAGTCCCCGCACCAGACGATCCCGCAAACGGGACACCTCCGCCGCATCCTGCTGCATGCGCTCCGTGGCGATCCGCAGCGCGCAGCACATCCCAGCGATCCCCGCCACGTTTTCCGTCCCGGAGCGCATCCCGCGCTCCTGTCCTCCCCCGAGGATCCAGGCGGGAAGGCTTCCCTCCTGCCGGATGTAGAGCAAGCCCACGCCCTTGGGACCATGGAACTTGTGCGCCGAAGCCGAAAGGAAATCCACCGGCAACTTCCCCAGATCGAGCGCCACCCTTCCGACCGTCTGCACCGCATCCGTATGGTACAACGCCCCGTAGCGATGGCAAAGCTCCCCGATGGCGCAAAGGTCGTACAGGTTGCCCGTCTCGTTGTTGGCATGCATCAGGCTGACCAGCGTAGGCGTATCCTCCCCGCAGGAGAGGATGCGTTCGAGTTCGTCCATACGCAGGCGGCCGTCCGCCTCCAGTCCCACGTATTCCACCCGGACAGGATGGGGGGTATCCGCCCCGTTCTCCTGCTCGATGGCCTCCAGGGTACGCGTTACCGCATGGTGTTCCGCCCGGCAGGACACGATGCGCCGGATGCCGGCACGAACCGCCCCCCGCAGGACCGTATTGTCGCTTTCCGTCCCTCCGGAGGTAAAAAACACCTGGGAGCTTCGCGCGCCGAGCAGCGCCGCGATCTCCCGGCGGGAGGTCTCGACCACGACTTTGGCGTCGCGCCCGGCCGTATGGGTGGACGAGGGGTTGGCAAAGGTATCGTAGAGCACTTGCCCCATGGTGAGGATCACTTCGGGCAGGGGGCGGGTGGTGGCGGCATTGTCCAGATAAATGGGCTGCGGGCCCTGGTGGGGTTTGTCCATGATCGCTGCAAGAATGTTTCCGAGAGGCAAAGTTCCGGGATTTCCTCCGGATTGCACAAGAATTTTGTTTTTTTATTTGTTTTCAGCAGAAGTATTTATAACTTTGCGCTCTCCGTGCAAGACCCTGCCCTTGCCGGTTTCGCCCGCGGGAAACGAAAGGCCCGACCAACCTTCCGAACCCAGGCAAGACATTGAGTATCCGAAATAAAAAGAATTCGAAAATACGATGAAAAAAGGTATCCATCCCGAAAATTACAGACTTTGCGCATTCCGCGACATGTCCAACGGCGAAACGTTCATCACCCGCTCCACCGCCGACACCAAAGATACGGTAGAGATCGACGGAGTAACTTACCCGCTGGTAAAACTGGAAATCTCCTCCGCTTCGCATCCGTTCTACACCGGCAAGGTGAAACTGGTCGATACGGCCGGCCGTGTGGACAAGTTCCGCAAGAAATACGGCGTGAAGTGATCTTCCGCAAAGTACAT
>DVLY01000115.1 GCA_018715295.1 Candidatus Merdimorpha stercoravium
AATGGGTCGTGGGTTCGAGCCCCACCCGGAACACGGACAGTCCTGCAAGCCGATGGCTTGCAGGACTTTTTTTTGTGGCCTCCCATCTCGGATACAGGCCGATCGGGAGGGAAAATGGATATTTTTTGAAAACTGCGCGGTCGGCCGGATTTTTTTTTACTTTTAACAGTCCGATAAACCGAAGTCCCGCCGGGACAAACGGGTATGTTTATACAGGAAAAAACAAACAGGAAAACCGATGAAAAAAAGAGGACTGTTGTGGCTCATGGCAGCAGGATGCCTGGCGGCCTGTTCGGAGGCGGCTCCGGAAGAGGAAGTGTTGTTTGCAGACGTAGCGGACGAAAGCGGAGTTGTAAAGTTGTCGGAGGTGCTGTCGTTCCATGCGCTTGTGCCGCTGGAGACTACCGAGGAATCCTTGGTCGGGGAGGTGATGAAGATCGTTAAGGAAAACGGGATGTATTATCTGGCCTACGATGGAAGAAATATTTTGATGTTCGATGGCGCTGGGAAGTATCGCGGGCAGATCGACCGCATTGGAGCCGGGCCGGGCGAGTACCGGCACGTGGTCGATTTCGATGTTCTGGGCGAGCGGATAGCGGTTTTGGATGCCGACAAGGTGTATTTTTACACTTTGGAAGGCGACTTTGTCCGGACGGTTGCCCTGCCTTTTCTCGGGACGAACCTCAAACTCCTGCCCGAGGGGAAGATGCTGCTCTGTACCTCGCGGGAGGACAAGGCCATCGCCGTGGTGGACAGTACCGGAGGGGAGATAGCCCGTTATCTCGATTTTACCGAACCGATCGCCCTGCGCAAACTCCAGGCCTTTGTCCCGTACGACGGACGCATCTTTTTCCAAAATGGAGCCTATACCGCCGATCTTTGGTGGTACGCAGACGGTAAGGAGGGGACGGCCCGCCTCCTGGACGACGAAAACGCTATCGGAACCCGACAGGAACAGCAGTGGGTGGCGCAGGAAGGGTTTGAATATCCTCAAAACCATACTGAGGCGTTGAAAGTAAATGGATTGACGGCTTGCGCCACGCAAATGGCTTTCGCGGCTTTGGCCGGGGATCGGGCTTGGCTGTATGTACTTGATTTCCCATCGGGGCGTGCCGTGCGTTATGGGCTCCTTCCCGGGATGGAAGGGGTATTGGAGGATGATATTACTTATCTGGATCCGGCCGTATCGCTGGGCATGATGACGATCGGGGCTTCTCAGGACGGATTCGTGTCCTTGGTGCAACCCTATCTGCTGGCCGAAGCATTGGAAAACCATCGGAGCCGGGAGAACGAACTGGCCTATGCCGCCGCAAAAGAGTTGCTCGCGCGTGCAGGCGATCCGCAGCAGGCCAATCCCATTTTGTTTGAATTCCGGTTCAAGTGATCCCGCGGCGGAGGGCTTCCGCTTCCCGGGTCGAAGAGAGAACCCGTCCCGAGGGGCTTCGCCGTCCTGTTTTTTCAAAAAAGAAGCCCGAGGGATGTGCGGCCGACTCGCCTTTTTGGATTACCTTTATCCCCGTACAACCAAAATATACCGATCTGCAACATGAAAAAAACGATCTTTTCCGTGCTTCTGCTGGCCGGCCTGTTGGCCATGGCAGGATGCCGCGACAAAACCCCGGAACTCGAACTGGTAAAGGATGACTACGGGGTAACCCAGCGCATCAATCCGAACGAAAAATCCGTTTACCTGGTCTTTACCGGGCATTACAGCACCGATGACGACGGGTATTTCGAGAACTTCGACGGGGCCGCTCCCGTTTTGGAAATCCTGGCCGAACACGGAGTGAAGGGTTCGTTCTTCCCCACCGGAAACTGTTTCCGGGTAGATCGCTACCAGCAGGTGATCCGCGACATCATCGACCAGGGGCATTACCTTTCCGCGCATTCCGACCGGCACCTTTTGCTTTGTTCGTACGGCGACCGCTCGGTCAATCTGGTTACGGAGGATTCCCTGGCGCGGGACATCCAGGGCATGGAAGCCGAGCTGGAAAAATTCGGGCTGAAGAAAGAACAGTATCGTTGGATGATCCCCCCGTATGAGCATTACAATCAGTTCAGCGCCGACGCCCTGCGCCGCCTGGGGTACGAGTTGGCCAACCCGACTGAAGGCCTGGTGACCGGTTTGGACTGGATGGGACCCGGAGAACCGTCGTACCATTCGGCGCAACAGTTGATGGACAACATCTGGCAGTTTGAGCAGGAACACGGGCTCAACGGAGCGATCCTTTTGATCCATGCCATGAATTACCCCAACCGGACGGACGACGACCGCCTGTACAATCACTTGGGAGAGATCATCGAAAAGTTGAGGGAGAAGGGATACGATTTCAAAACCTTCCACGATGTGATCGCCGCCGAGCAGGATTGACAAAGGGCCTGCCCTTCCCTTGCAAAGGCCTGTTTCTCCTGTGAAAATGTGTCCTTTGTCCGGCGGGGAAAGGGTAGGCGTGCGAGAGAGGGGGAAAGCATATCCTGTGCAAGCGCGAGGCTGTCAAACAGATGTTTGACAGCCTCGCGTTTTTTTTACAGGTTCACTTTTTCGGCGAATCCATGCGTGTCGCGAAAGGGAAACGGAATTTTATGCCGGGAGGAAAACAGAACGGATGAAGCCTTGTTTTATCGGGTACAAAAAAACCGCCCCGGGGTTTCCCCGGGGCGGTTCGTGCATATCGAGAAGTGTCGGATTACTTCTGGTGCATCAGGGCAGCTTGAGCGGCGGCTACGCGGGCGATGGGCACGCGGAACGGCGAGCAGGAAACGTAGTTCATACCTACCTTGTCGCAGAAGATGACCGAAGAGGGTTCACCTCCGTGTTCACCGCAGATGCCGACTTTCAGGTCGGGGTTGGTCGAGCGGCCTTTCTTCACACCCATTTCTACCAACTGGCCAACGCCTTCCTGGTCGAGCACGGCGAAAGGATCGGTCTTGAGGATGCCTTTCTTGATGTACTCGGGCAGGAACTTGCCGGCGTCGTCGCGGGAGTAACCGAAGGTCATCTGCGTCAGGTCGTTGGTACC
>DVLY01000116.1 GCA_018715295.1 Candidatus Merdimorpha stercoravium
AGGTATACAGGATCTCTTTCTTCAGATTTTTGATGCTTGCCATGGCAACGATCGGTTTTGTTAAGGTATTATTTGCAGCACAAAGATAGTTTTTTATTCCGTCGGATGCCAGCGGAATGCGTAATTTTGCATTTGTTTAATACCCGCAAGGGGTTTTTTGTCCAAAGAAACCATATCGCACGCAATGAATACCCGCAAGAAAAGGGTGGTGGTCGGGCTTTCCGGCGGAGTGGATTCCTCGGTGGCGGCGTACCTGCTCAAGGAGCAAGGCTACGAAGTCATCGGGCTGTTCATGAAAAACTGGCACGACACCTCGGTCACCATCTCCAAGGAATGCCCCTGGCTGGAGGACAGCAACGACGCCATGCTCGTGGCCCGTGCCCTGGACATCCCGTTTTCGGTAGTCGATCTGAGCCAGGTGTACCGCCAGCGGGTGGTCGATTACATGTTCGAGGAGTACCGCCATGGCCGCACCCCCAACCCCGACGTGCTGTGCAACCGGGAGATCAAGTTCGACGTCTTTCTCCGGGCCGCCCTGGACCTGGGGGCCGATTGCGTAGCCACCGGGCACTATGCCCGCATCGGGACCTTGCAACAGGGCGGGAAGACCGTGTACCGTCTGTTGGCCGGCAGCGATCCCAACAAGGATCAGAGTTACTTCCTGTGCCAGTTGTCCCAGGAGCAGCTCTCCCGGGCCATGTTCCCCATCGGCGAGTTGCTCAAACCCCAGGTGCGCCGCATCGCTGCCCAAGCCGGGCTGGTCACGGCCGACAAGAAGGATTCGCAGGGCATCTGCTTTGTGGGAAAGGTGAAATTGCCCGAGTTTCTCCGCCAGCGCCTTGCCGCCCGCGAGGGGGACATCGTCGAGATCCCGGCCGACAGCCCGGTGTACCGGGCCCGGGAGGAAGCCTTGGCCGCTGCGCCGGACGAAGCAGCTCGCCGGGCGATCCGCGCCCAGCCCTGTGTCTATGCGCCTTCCGACGGGAAAGTCATCGGCCGGCATCACGGGGCTCATTTTTTCACCGTCGGTCAGCGCAAAGGGCTCGATGTGGGCGGCCGTCCCGAGCCGCTTTTTGTCATCGCGACCGATACCCAGGCCAACATTCTGTACGTGGGACAGGGGAAGTCGCATCCCGGACTCTACCGGGGTGCGCTTTGGATACCGTCCCGGGACGAGCATTGGGTGCGGGGGGACCTGCGCCCGGCTTCGGGAGAGGGAATGCGGGTGCTCTCCCGGATCCGTTACCGCCAGCCGCTCGAACAGGCCACCCTCTGGCGTACCGAGCAAGGGGTTTATCTGGATTTCGACCGGCCGCAGAGCGCGGTAACGGCCGGACAGTTTGCTACGGCTTACCTGGGCGAGGAACTGTTTTTCAGCGGCCCGATTGCTTAAAAAACACATAAAACCCTCAAGGTCGGGGCGGCCAACCGCTTAAAATTCGTATCTTTGCACATCTGCCCGGTTTTGTTCCGGGGAGGGGTTTGCGGGCGTTCCGGAAGCGGAGGGCGCGCAACGGTCGGGTTAAAGTTTTATTAAAAATAGCATAATGAAAAACAAGAGGATATTGTACGTTTCTTCGGAGCTGGTGCCGTATATGCCTTCCAGCCGCAGAGCCGACGTATCGCTTGAAATTCCTCGCCTGATGCAGGAAGCGGGAAGCGAGGTGCGTATCTTCATGCCGCGTCACGGCACCATCAACGAACGCCGGCATCAGTTGCACGAGGTGATCCGCCTTTCGGGGATGAACCTGGTGGTCAATGACATCGACCAGCCGCTGATCATCAAGGTCGCATCGGTGCCCCGGGAGAGGCTTCAGGTGTATTTCATCGACAACGAGGAGTATTTCCGCGGCCATGAGCGGGAAAAAGCGCAGGGCGGGGTGTTCCGCGACAGCGACGAGCGCAGCATATTCTTTGCCAAAGGCGTATTGGAAACGGTCAAGAAACTCAACTGGAGTCCGGATATCGTCCATGTGAACGGGCCGTTGTGTTTTATGCTGCCTCTGTACATCAAAACCTTGTACAAGGACGATCCGGCTTTTGCCGATACGCGGGTGGTGGCCTCGGTTTTCGGCGAAGGTTTTTCGGGGTCGCTCGGCGGTCGTTTGAGTGAAAAACTTTCCTTCGACAATATCGACGAACCGCTTTTGGCCGATCCGACCTACGAGAATTTAACAAAAACTTGTCTTAAATACTCCGACGCGGTGGTGGTCGATTCGTCGGAGCGTGCGAAATGGGTGGAGGGAATGGTAAAAAGTCGTAAATTGCCGTCCTTAATCGATCCGGAGCAGCAGCCGGCCGGGTATGACCAATACGCGGGGCTGTATGCCGGAATATTGAACGAAGAATAACCTTTTTTCCTAGATGAAAACATCTGTAAGCAAGGATCTTTTTGCGTCGGCCAAGACGATTGCGGCCCGTTTTCTCATTGTAGCGGCATTGCTTTCGCTGTCTTCCTGTTTGAACGATGAATTCCGCACGGGGACCGATATCGTCAACGGAGAAGATATGGTGGTCGGGGAAACATCGTTCCCCGTCAAGGCGTGGACGGTGCCGGACCCCGTTCGCGATACGCTCTCGGCCCGTGTGGAATCCGATATCGTGTATCAGATCGGCGACCCGGTCAATAACAACAAGAAAGGCTATAACTTCTGCATGTTGGGCAATTATTCCTACGGCGGAGTATGCCAGGTGGAAGCCGGTTTTGCCGTCCAGTTGCAGGTAAGTTCCACTCTTCCGAACTTCGGGGACATCGAGATCGATTCGGTCAAGATGTACGTTTCTTACACTCCTGTTCAGGATTTTTCGGGGGATGCCGCCACGGATGCGTTTACCGGTTTTTCTACCGGGGAGAGCATTTACAAAGGACTCTATCCTTCCGGATATACCTTTTTCGGGATTCCTCTGAAGAACAACAATGTCCAGTTTCGGATTTATCGTCTGGCCGAGGACATTCCTCTCCCGGTGGTGGAAGACGGAGTGGTGATGACGGCCAAGAATTACATTCCTTTGGCCAAGAAGTGGCAGACGGCCGAACTGCTCCAGAGCGAAAGTTTCGAGATCAAACTCGATACCATCTTTTCCACCACGGAGATTGTGGATACCTCCTATACCACCGACGAGGAAGGGAATGTCCTGGATACCACTTACAAGTATGCCGACTCGATCTATCCCCGGATGGAACTCAAGCTCAACCGG
>DVLY01000117.1 GCA_018715295.1 Candidatus Merdimorpha stercoravium
GGGGCTTACGCCCCGCCGCTTTTGCTTGCACGCTCCCCACGAACGGCATTACTGGCCCTCGCGGAAAGCCTCGAACAACCGAACCGCTTCGACCGCCTCTTTCACATCGTGTACCCGAAGGATATCCGCCCCATGGCAGAGTGCCAAGGTATTGACCACCGTCGTCCCGTTGAGCGCTTCGCCAGGAGAAATGCCCAAAGTCTTCCACACCATCCCTTTGCGGGACATCCCGGCCAGCACCGGACACCCCAGACGCTTGAAAACCTCCAGGTGGCGCAGCAGGACGAAGTTTTGCCGCACATCTTTGGCAAAGCCGAATCCCGGGTCGACCACGATCCTCGACACACCCAACGCCCGCAGGCGTTCCACGCGTCGGGCCAAGTGGCCGTACACCTGCGCCACCAAGTCGGAATATTCCGTGCGGTGGATCATCTGGTCGGGAAGCCCCCGGGTATGCATCAGGACATACCCCGCCCCGTGCCGTGCGACCAAGGGAAACATCTGCGGATCGAAGTCTCCCCCGGAAATATCGTTGATCATCGTAGCCCCGGCCTCCAAGGTTTTTTCCGCCACCTCGCTGCGGAAGGTATCCACCGATATCTCCACCGTGGGAAAGCGCCGGGCAAGGGCTTCGACGGCAGGGAGCACGCGCCGCATTTCGGTCTCGGCATCGGCTACGGTACAACCCGGACGAGTGGAGCAACCTCCGACATCGAGGATGGAAGCTCCCTGTTCGAGCATCCGTTCGGCGCGGCGGAGGAGTTCCTGCAGGTCGTTTACCCGTGAAGCGGCGTAAAACGAATCGTCCGTCGTGTTGAGGATCCCCATTATCTGGGGCGAGGAATGCGGCATGGTCTTTCTTTTTTGGATTCAGAAAAGCAAAAGTACGCATTCCCTCCGTTTGAAAGGGGACGAATGCTTTATTTCTGTCGATAAGCAGACTTTTTCGCTATTTTCCCATAGCAGGAGGCGCACTCGGCATAGCCAAATGCGAAAACCTTGTTTTCGATTTGCCGCTGCGCTCGCCTTTCGCTACATTTCCATAATGTAGGAGGCGGCTCGGCACCGCTTTCAGGCGAAAACTCCGTTTTCTCCCTTGCCGCTGCGCTCGCCTTTCGCTACATTTGCCCCGCATCAAAACCCGAACCGAGAAAAAACATGCGCCCTCTACCCTTGCGACAAACACTGCTCGAGTGGTACGCTCGCTACGGGCGGCGTCTCCCTTGGCGGGAGACGCGCGACCCTTACCGCATCTGGGTGTCCGAGATCATCCTCCAGCAAACGCGCATTGCACAAGGAACGGACTATTACCTGCGCTTCGTCGAGCGTTTCCCGGACATTGCCTCCCTGGCCGCCGCCTCGGAAGACCAGGTGCTGAAACAATGGCAGGGCTTGGGGTATTACAGCCGGGCGAGAAACCTTTACCGCGCGGCGCAGCGGCTTGCAGAGCAATTCGACGGGCAATTCCCCCGCTCGTACCACCAGATTCGTTCCCTGCCCGGGATCGGCGACTACACCGCGGCCGCCATCTGCTCCATCGCCTACCGGATGCCGTATGCCGTACTCGACGGCAACGTGTACCGCGTGTTGTCCCGATACTTCGACCTCGATACACCCATCGACACTACGGCTGGAAAAAAACTGTTCACCCGCCTGGCGGACGAACAACTCGACCGGGATCGTCCCGGGGATTACAACCAGGCCCTCATGGATTTCGGGGCACTGCAATGCACCCCTTCCCTGCCCGAGTGCCCCCGGTGCCCTCTGCGGCCACACTGCCGGGCGCAGGCCGCAGGCAGCGTCGCCCTGCGCCCGGCCAAAAGCAAACGCAGCGAACCCTCGCCCCGCTACCTGCATTACTTCCACATCGTTTCCCCCGAGGGCACCTGGGTACGCCGCCGTACGGAGGACGACATCTGGCGGGGCCTGTACGAATTTCCCCGGATCGAGACCCCGGACGACCTCCCGGCCGAGCAAATGCTCTCCGATGCGCGCTACGCAGCACTGATCCGCTCCGCATCCACGGCAGAAGTCCTCGAAACGCTCCCGCCGGTAAAACACCTGCTCTCGCACCGGGTGCTGCACATCCGTTTTTACCGCGTGAGCATTCCCACACCCGGGTTTTCCCTCGAGGGATACGCCCCGGCTACGGAGGAGGATCTTTCCCACCTTGCTTTTCCTCGTCCGCTGGCCGCTTACCTGGAACGTTCGGCCCGGTAACCCTTCTTCTTTCCCCGTCTCCCCGACCGTATCGCCCGTCTGTTCGGCAACAAGTCCGCCAAAAGCCGGCAAGAGTTCCGGGCAAAAAAATCCCCTTGGCGAAAGCGTCCGTCAAGGGGATCGGGCTGCGAGAGCCTATCAGATATTACGAAAAAATCGTCAGGATTGCTTCTTTACCTCCTTGGCCCAGGAATCCTTCAAGCCTACCGTGCGGTTGAACACCATATGTTCGGGGGTGGAATCGGAGTCCACGCAGAAATAGCCCAAACGGTGGAACTGCATCCGGTCGCCGACCGTGAAACGCGCTACGGAGGGCTCCAACTTGCAGCCGGTGAGCACCTTCAACGAGTCGGGGTTGAGGTATTCCTTGAAGTCGTGGTCGCGGTGGCCGTCGGGCATCTCGTCGTTGAACAGGCGGTCGTACAGACGCACTTCGGCTTCCAGCGCGGTAGGAGCCGACACCCAGTGGAGCGTCCCCTTCACCTTGCGCATCGAGGCCTCCGAGCCGCTGCCCGAAAGACTGTCCGGATCGTACGTGCAATGGATCTCGACGATGCGCCCCTCGGCATCCTTGACTACGCTTTCGGCCCGGACGATGTAGGCGCTCTTCAGGCGCACCTCCCCACCCAGGCGCAGGCGGAAAAATTTCTTCGGGGCTTCCTCCATGAAATCCTCCCGCTCGATGTACAGCTCGCGCGAGAAGGGCACTTCCCGGAAACCGGCCTCGGGATCCTCCGGATTGTTCTCGGTGCGGATCATTTCGGTCTTGCCTTCGGGATAATTGTCGATCACGAGTTTGACCGGATCGAGCACCGCCATCACGCGCGGGGCGATGCGGTTGAGGTGTTCGCGGATCGAAAATTCGAGCAACGCCACGTCGATCACGTTCTCGCGGCGCGCCACGCCGATCGTCTCGCAAAAACGGCGGATGGACTCCGGGGTGTATCCCCGACGGCGCAATGCCGATACGGTGGGCATGCGCGGGTCGTCCCATCCCTTGACGTAACCGCCGGTAACCAACTCCAGCAGTTTGCGCTTGCTCATCACGGTGTACGAGAGGTTCAGACGGGCGAACTCGTACTGACGGGGACGGATGTCGCCCGGGGTGTACACCTGGTCGAGGAACCATTCGTAGAGCGGACGGTGCACTTCGAACTCCAGGGTGCAGATCGAGTGCGTGATCCCTTCGATATAGTCGGACTGACCGTGTGCATAGTCGTACATCGGGTAGATGCACCACTTGTTGCCCGTGCGGTGATGGTCGCGGTGGATGATGCGGTACATGATCGGGTCGCGCATGTGCATGTTGGGCGAAGCCATGTCGATCTTGGCACGCAGGACGGCCTCCCCATCGGCGTAGTCGCCCCGGCGCATCTTTTCGAATTCGAGCAGGTTTTCCTCCACCGGGGTGTCGCGGTAGGGGCTTGCCTGTCCCGGCACGGTCGGTTCGCCTTTCTGGGCGGCTATCTGCTCGCTGGTCTGTTTGTCCACGTAAGCCTTGCCTTGCTTGATCATTTCCACCGCCCACTCGTACAACTGGTCGAAATAGTCGGAGGTGTAACGCTCCGGACCGTCCCAATGGAAACCGAGCCACTCCACGTCGCGTTTGATGGAATCGACGTATTCCTGGTCTTCCTTGGCCGGGTTGGTATCATCGAAACGCAGGTTGACCGGCGAGCCGAAACGCTGTCCCAGTCCGAAATTCAGGCAAATGCTCTTGGCATGCCCGATGTGCAGGTATCCGTTGGGTTCCGGCGGGAAACGGGTGCGTACGTGCGAGCCGTTTTTGCCGGCGGCGATGTCTTGTTCGATGATCGTTTCCAGAAAATTCAACGGCGCGGCATTTTCCGTGCCCGCGGCCTCTTTCTTATCGTTTTCTTCGGCCATTTCTTCCGATGGGTATTTTTATTGAACAGGATGCGAAATTACGTATTTTGCCCCGATATATTTTTAATTAACCGCCAAAAAATTACCTTTGCCCATCGAAGAACAAAAAAACACGAACTGCCCATGTTACGCAAGTGCTTTCCGATGGTCGCCCTGGCCGTCCTGCTGTCCTGCCTGCCCGCCCGTGGTGCGGAAGGGATGTGGATCCCCCTGTTCCTGAAAAAGCTCAACGAGTCGCAGATGCAGTCCCTGGGGATGCGCATCACGGCCGAGGACATTTACAGCGTGAACCACAGCAGCATCAAGGACGCTGTGGTACTCTTCGGCGGAGGCTGTACCGGCGAGGTGGTCTCGCCCGAAGGCCTGCTGCTGACCAACCACCACTGCGGCTATTCGCAGATCGCTGCGCACTCCACCCTGGAGGACAACATCCTGGAAAACGGGTTCTACGCCCGCAACCGCTCCGAGGAACGGATCAACCCGTCGCTTTCCGTTACTTTCATCAAGCGCATCGAGGAGGTAACCGACCAAGCCTTGCGGGGTGTCAAGCCTTCGATGAGCGCGGAGAAACGCCAGGAAAAGATCCGCGAAAACCTCGAGCGTATCCGAAAGGAGGCCGACATCGAGCCTTGGCAAAACGTGGAGGTCAAATCCTTCTTCAAGGACAACCGCTACTTCCTCTTCGTGCGCGAGACCTTCAACGACGTCCGCCTGGTGGGTTGTCCGCCGGCTTCGGTGGGTAAGTTCGGCGCCGAAACCGACAACTGGGTATGGCCGCGTCACACGGGCGATTTCTCGGTATTCCGCATCTACGCCGACCGCGACAACCACCCGGCCGATCCTTCGCCCGACAACGTCCCCTACCGCCCGGACCACTACCTGCCGATCTCCCTCGACGGGTTTTCCGAAGGGGACTTCACCCTGGTCTTCGGGTTTCCGGGCCGCACGGACGAATACCTGCCCGGCATCGCCCTCGAACAGACCATCGTACGCAACCCGATAAAGGTGGGGCTGCGCGACATCGCCCTGAACACCTGGCAGAAGGAGATGGAAGCCAACGACACCATCAAACTGCTCTACGCCAACCGCTACGTTTCGGCCGCCAACGCCTGGAAAAAGTGGCAGGGCGAGTCGCTGGGGCTGGAGCGCACCCGGGCTGTCGATAAGAAGACGGCCTACGAAACGGCCTTTGCCGATACCCTGGCCAAATACCCGGCGATGCAGCAAGCCTACGGCCACCTGCTCCCCGACCTGTACGCCGCCTACAAGGAACTTCTGCCCTACGGCATGGCCTACGACGCGACTTCGGAATACAACTACCTGAGCGATGCCTGCGCCTTGATGGGACTTTTGGCGCGTTACCGTTCGCTGCTCGGAAAACAGCAGGCCGATTCGGCCCGTACTGAGGAACTGCGCCAACAGGCTCTCGAACGTGCGGATCCCCGCCGGATGAAGATCGACCGCAAGGTGTTCATTCCCTTGACCGAATTTTACTGCGACAAGATGCCTTCGGGCTTCCTGCCGCAGGAAGTCGATGCGGCCCTCGAAGGCTTCCACGGCGATATGGAGGCACTGGCCGACAGCCTGTACGCTTCGCCGCTTCTCTCCCGCAATGGCGTCGAGGGAGTCTTTGCGGCACAAGACACGACCGCTTTCGACCTGCTGACCGGGAACGATCCGGCCTATGTCTTCTTCCGCTCGGTAGTGGAAAACTACAACCGGATGATCGCTCCGCGTTACAGCGAGGTGTCCGGACGCATCGACCTTCTGATGAAGGACTACATGAAGGCTCAGATGGAAGCTTTCCCCGACCGGGCGTTCTTCCCGGATGCGAACATGACCCTTCGCGCTTCCTATGGTCAGGTGCGGGGGATGCAGGCCCGCGACGGGCTGGCCTACCTGCCGCAGACGTTCCTCGACGGGGTGATCGAGAAATACATCCCGGGCGACCGGGAATTCGACCTGCCCGAAAAACTGATCGAGCTCTACCGCAAGAAGGACTACGGGCCTTACGGTGAAAACGGGCGGATGCCGGTATGCTTCATCGCGACCAACCACACTTCGGGAGGGAACTCGGGTTCGCCGGTGATCAACGCCGACGGGGAACTGATCGGTCTGAACTTCGACCGCTTGTGGGAAGGTACGATGAGCGACCTGAACTACGATCCTTCCATCTGCCGCAACATCATGGTGGATATCCGGTACGTGCTGTTCCTGATCGACAAACTGGGCGGAGCGGGTTATCTGGTCGATGAGATGACGCTCCATCGCCGTCAGGCCGACTGATCGGCTTTCGCTGCGGGGCGGGC
>DVLY01000118.1 GCA_018715295.1 Candidatus Merdimorpha stercoravium
AACGGGATTCGAACGACGAGCCAGCAGGTTCGGAGGAAAAACCGAAAGGCTATGCCTGGAGGAGTTCCCGGCATCTCCGGGCATCCTTGGCCAACTGCTGCTTGAGGTTGTCGAGGGAGCTGAACTTGACCTCGGAACGCACCCAAGCGAGGATCTCGACAGAGAGCGTTTGTCCGTAGATGTCCCGGTCGAAGTCGAAGAGGTTCACCTCGATCGAACGCCCGGGGTAGTCGTCCACCGTGGGGCGCATCCCGATATTCATCATGCCGCCGAAGACCTCCTGCGCTACGTGTACCCGTACGGCATACACCCCGTCGGGCGGCAGGAGTTTTGCCGGTTCCCCGACCCGGATATTGGCCGTAGGGTATCCCAACGTGCGGCCCAGTTGTTTTCCCCGGACGACAGTCCCGCAGAGGCTGTACGGCCGCCCGAGCAGTGTGCGGGCCAGGGCGATATCGCCCCCCTCCACCGCACGGCGCACCGAGGACGAGCTGATGGTGATCCCCTCGATCTCCATCCGGGGGACGCGGATCGCCTCGACGCCGTAACGCGGGCCGACGTTTGTCAGAAAGTCAAAAGCATTGTATTTTTCCCGGCCGAAACTGTGGTCGTATCCCGTTACCACGAGCGTGGTGCCCAGTTTACCCACCAGGTCTTCGCGCAGGAATTCTTCGGCCGAGAGTGCGGCAAAGGCTTGGGTGAAGGGCTGGACGATGAGCAGATCGACCCCGTATGCTTCGATCAGGCGGGCTTTCTCCCTCTCGTCGGAGAGCAGGCGCACGCCCGCATGGGGCGAGAACAAAGCCCGGGGGTGGGGGGAGAAGGTAACTACGGCACTCGCGGCATTTCTCCTGCGGGCTTCTTCGACCAGGGTTTTCAGGATTTCGGCATGGGCCGTGTGAACCCCGTCGAACGTGCCGATAGTAACCACTGCGCCGCCGGCCAGCCGTTGCGACGGGGGGAGTTCGTCGAATCCTCGGTAGATGTTCATAGCGGGGGCAGTTTTACGTCCTTGAGGTATTGCAGGGAGTCCGGCCCGCAGCAAAACAGCAGATCGACGATGCTCAGGTTGGGTTGGAATCCGAAACGGTCGTCGAATACCTGGGTGTAGGCCGGGAATTCGGCGCGGCTTTCTTTTTTCGGGGAAAAAGCCTTGCGCAGGTCGAGTGTATCAGCGGGCGTAGCTTCGTAGCACGAGGTGGTCGCGGGGTTTTCCCCGATCCCGAGCAGTCGGCAGACCAAACGGTGCGCCCGCAGGTTGAAATCGAGCAGGCCGACGGGCTCTTGCTCGAAATACAGGGCATGGAACCGGTCTTCGTAGTATTCGAAATAGGGAGAAGTGCGGTAGGCGGTCTCCAGCGAACGGAAATGCTGCCGCGCCCAGCGAAATTCGGTTACGGTGCGCGCCTGGTTCATCTTCTGGTGTCCGACGGCCTCGCCCGGGTGTTCCACCGGGATGTTGAGCGTCAAGGGACCGTTGGCTCCGCCGATGCAGGTACGCGAGCGGATGGTCTGTTTCTGGTAGTTTTCGTGAACCTCGAGCAGGGGGGCTTCCGCCTGCACCCACCGGGCGTAATATTCTACCGGAGCCAGGTATGCGCTGCAAAACAATGTTTTCATGGCCTTTGTCCTCAGGATTTCTTTTGGGCCGTTTTTTCGCCTTTGGATTTTTTGCGTTTTCTGCGCCACCATTCGTACCCTCCGTACAGGGCGCCTCCCACCAGGATGATGGGCCAGAAGTACGAACGGAGCGGGCCGTCGTCCCCTTGCGGGAAAGAGAAGACGCGTTCGGTGCGGATGCGCTTGAACAGCGGGGTAGAGCCGTCGTCGGGAGCGATGCTCAGCCAGATCATGGCCGGCGAACCGACGATGTGGTCGGATGGGACGTAGCCCCAGTAGCGCGAGTCGAGCGAGTTGTCGCGGTTGTCTCCCAGCATGAAGTAGTAGTCTTGGGCGATGGTGTAGCGGTCGGCAGGTTCTCCGTCGATCAGGATCCCGTCCGGGAGCACCTCCAGGGTGTGCCCTTCGTATTTTTCGATGATGTCCCGGTATTGCGGGAGGTTCTCGGGGGTGAGCAGGACCGTGTCGCCCTTGCGGGGAACGTACAGCGGGCCGTAGTTGTCGTGGTTGTACGTGCTCCCGGACGGGAAAAGGGCATGCCCTTCCGGATCGCCCGGAGCCAGCACGAGGCGTTCGGCCGTTACCCCGGGGAACATCGCTTTGACCTTGTCGAGGTTTTCCTGCGAGAGGAAGGCCTGCACCACTTCATTCCCCTGGGCGTCCGTATCCAGGAAGGAGAGTTCCAAGCCCATTTTCAGCAGTTGGCGGAACGGCTCGTAATACGCCTTGGGAAAGGTCAGGCGGTATTCCTTTTGCGGGCGGGCGCGTTGGTTCCAAGTCTGCGGCTGTCCGTTTACGTACAATTCGCCCAGGCGGATCTCCAGCGTGTCGCCGGGCAGGGCGACGCAGCGTTTGATGTAGTTGGCTCGTTTGTCGATCGGTTTGTCCCGGCTGTCGGCCGGCCAGTTGAATACCACGATGTCGTTGTGTTTTATCTTGCGCAGAGCCGGCAAGCGCAGGTAGGGGAGGCTTACCCCCCGGATGTACGAGCGGGTCTTGACCACCGGGATGGTGTCGTGTACCAGCGGAAAGGACAAGGGGGTCATGGCAATGCGCGTGCCGTAGCTCATCTTGTTGACGAACAGGAAATCGCCCACCAGCATCGAGCCTTCCATCGAGGAGGTGGGGATCGTGTAGGCTTCGTAGGTGAAGGCCTTGATCACCGAAGCCGCCACCGTAGCAAAGACGATCGCCCCCAGAATGCTCGAATCCAGAGCCTGCCGGTGGTCGCGGTAGTGTGCGTCGTAACGGGCGCGTCCCCCGTAGTTGATGTAGGCCAGAAAGAGTCCGAGGGTGATCAGCGTCAGGATCACCTGTCCTACCCGCCGGAATCCGAATGCCCGGCAGGTGTCCGACCAGACCACCAGTGCCATCACGTTGCCCGCTACCGGGACATACAGCAGGATGACCCACCACCAGGGGCGTTGGAGGATGCGCATCAGGATCACGGCCGAATAGATGGGGACGGCCGCTTGCCAGGCTTTTTGTCCGGCCAGGATGTAAAGCCGCCAGGTGCAGGCCCAGTGCAGCACCTGCATGATCAAAAGAAGTAAAAGAATGCTCGTCATCGTCGTCTTTCGGGGCGATCCCGCCCTCCTTTTCTTTTTTTTTGAGCGCCGCCCTGCGATGGACGCGCCGCTCGGTTTTTGTATGTCGGCGGGCGATCCCGCCCTCCTTTTCTTTTTTTTGAGCGCCGCCCTGCGATGGACGTGCCGCTCG
>DVLY01000119.1 GCA_018715295.1 Candidatus Merdimorpha stercoravium
CCACATAAAAAAAACGCAAAGCCCGGCTTTGCGCTTTTATCTAATTCGCCCACGCCCGCAACGACGCACTACTGCCGCACTGCAAGCGGAATTCCTCCCCGCCCGCCTTACGCGTTTCCCGCCGCTATCTCCTCGAGAAGTCCCCCGCAAGCATCCTCCAACAGGTCCAACACCCGCTCGAACCCCTCCCGACCCTCGTAATACGGATCGGGGACCTCCTGCTGCCCGGAAAAACGGCGGAAAAAGTCCGCCACCCGCACCACCCGCGCAGCCGCCTGTGAAGAAGGCGCCAACCGGTGCAAATTCCGGTAATTCGAAGCATCCATCGCCACGATACGGTCGAACTGCGAGAAATCCTCCCGCCTCACCTGCCTTGCGCGATGCGTCAGCATATATCCGCGCCGCAGAGCCGCCTCGCGCATCCGCGGATCGGGCAACTGCCCCGCATGGCCGCCGTACGTTCCGGCCGAATCCACCTCCAGACGATCGTCCAGCCTCCGGTCCCGCGCCATCGCCCGCAGCACGCCTTCCGCCGCCGGAGAACGGCAGATGTTCCCCAGGCAAACAAACAACACCCGGGTCTTTTTCTTCTTTTCTCCTGCCCCTGTTTTCTCCGTCTTTTCTGCCATGCCATCCGAAGGTTTATTTCCCGCTGACCCCGAAACGGATGAACGACAGGATCTCGGGAATGCTCCCCGCAGCCTTGAATACTCCCTTGTGATTCAGATCGATCTGCGTATCGGCCAAACGCTGGGTCCACCCTTCGAAAGCCGTGTAGCACACCACCGGTTTTCCCGACTGCCAGGCATAGGCCAACTCGGAAAGCGTCCCCGCTCCCCCGGCCACCGAAACGATCGCATCGGCCGCATTGACGATCAACTGGTTTCGCGCCCACCCCATCCCGGTAGGGATCACGATGTCTACGTACTCGTTGGCCTGCTCCTTGGTATCGCCGGGCAGGATACCGACCGTGCAACCATAAGTGTAATTATCGGCGCTGCGTGCACCCTTGCACACAGCTTCCATAAAGCCCTGCACACCGCCGCACACCACCGTATAGCCCGCCTGGACCAATTCCCGGCCCAGTTGCTGGCCGAACTGATACACATCCACATTGCAGCGCGTCTGGTTGGGGCCCAACACGCTGACCGTTCTTCTTCGGGTAGCCATATTTTTCGACAATAAGTTCCGGGGGCAAAGATAGTGAAAGCCGAGCGCAGCGGGAAGGGGAAAAACGAAGTTTTCTATCTTAACGATGCCCAGGCGCATCCTGCCAGGGCCTTGCAACCGAAAAAAGAACGTGCCCCATCCGGGGAGACAAAACACTCCATCCCGACGAGGCACGTAACTTTCCCTACCCAAAAGGCAGGAAATACAGACTATTGTTTTTCGCTCATCACCGCATTTTGCTGTTCGATGGATTCCTGGTGCACCGCTTCGAAGACCCGACGGACAAACTCGCCGGACATCCCCTGCTTGACACCTTCGGCCACACTGCGTCCCAGCACATCTTCCCAACGGGAACTCTGTAGGATCGGCATGTTGCTGTCGCGTTTTACCCGCCCTATCTCGCGCGCCACCTTCATGCGCGTAGCCATCATGGAGATCAGCTGTGCGTCGATCTCGTCGATCTGCTGGCGCAAGGCCGAAAGCCGCACCGCATCCTCGCCCGAAGCCGAGCCGCTGCGCAGGTACAACTCCTCGGTCATCGTCTTGGTACGTTCGGGCAGCAGTTGCTGCGAAGCATCGCTCCAGGCCGCATCGGGATTGCAATGGGTCTCGATCATCAATCCATCGAAGTGCAGGTTCAAGGCCATCTGCGAGACCGGCATCACCAGTTCCCGGCAACCCGAAATGTGCGAAGGATCGCAGATGATGGGAAGCTCCGGATGGCGGCGGCGCAACTCGATGGGGATCTCCCACTGCGGCACATTGCGGTATTTGGTCTTGGCATAGGACGAGAAACCGCGGTGAATGGCTCCCAGTTTGCGTACTCCGCAGACGTTGAGCCGCTCGAGCGCTCCCTGCCAAAGATCCAGATCGGGGTTCATCGGGTTCTTGACCAGCACCACCTTGTCGGTATCGCGCAACACTTCGGCCAACTCCTGCATCGTAAACGGGCTGGCCGTCGTACGAGCGCCGATCCACAGCACATCCACGTCGTACTTGAGCGCCAGACGCACATGTTCGGCATTGGCCACCTCCGTACCTGTCTTCAGTCCGGTCTCCTGCCGCACCCGCTGCAACCATTTCAAGGCCTCTTCGCCCACTCCCTCGAAACTGCCCGGACGCGTACGGGGCTTCCACACCCCGGCGCGGTACACATGGATATTTTTATGGACGAGCCTCCGGGCTGTCTCCATGACCTGTTCTTCGGTTTCGGCGCTGCACGGCCCGGCGATGCCCAGCGGCAGATCCTTGTTTCCAAGTCCCCATTCGGAAAGGGGAATGATGTCGAATTTCTCCATTGTTTTCGTTCTGCTTTTAACGTTCTCTATTTTTCTTGTTCTTTTATTTCGTCGTTTTTTCGCCTCTTCGCTTTTCCATCCCATCGGAGGGAAACACGAACGGCACCCGCACTACCTCGGAGTCCCCACCCAGCGGAAGACCACCTCGTCGTACAGTTTTCCTTCCTTGGACAAAGCCTCCTTCAATACCGCCTCGCGGACAAAACCGCACTTTTCCAGCACCCGCTGCGAAGCCGCGTTGAAGGCAAAGACGCAAGCCTCCACCCGGCACACCTGGGGGTCGGTCTCCACCTTTTCCAACAGCAAACTCAAAGCCGCCGTAGCGATACCGCGACCCCAAAATGCCTGCCCGTACCAGTACCCGACCGTAGCGATATGGCTTTTGTTGAGCGCCCCCAACTGGTATCCGACCAGCCCGGCCAACTGCCCGTCCGCCCGTACGGCAAACGTATTCCGCAAGGGCGATCCTTCCCTGCTCACGCAAGCGATAAAATCCTGCGCATCCTTTTCCGTGTAGGGATACGGAACGATGTCTGAAAGAGAACGCCATACCCGATAGTCGTTGAGCAGCGCGGCGATCGGCGCAGCGAGTTGCGGATGCAAGACGGACAATTCTACCTTCGGTGCCATTCTTATTCTCTCCCGCCCGGGCGGTTATTTCTTTCCTTTGTCCAACACCTCACGCACCTTGTTGGCCTGTCGGATCAGGGTGCGGATCACCTCGCCGTTGCCCGACTTGATAGCGTGTTTGAACAAAACGATATTTTCGATGTATTCGTCGATCACATCCAGGATGGCCTTGCGGTTTTCCAGGAAGATCGGTTCCCACATCTCGGCGCTGCTCTTGGCCAGACGCACGGTAGAATCGAAGCCCCCGGCCGCCAGGTTAGTAATGTTGCGCTCGTCGCGCTCCTTGTTGAGTACTGTCAGAGCCAGGGCATACGAAGAGATGTGCGAGATATGCGATACGTACGCCACACTCATGTCGTGGCGGGGTGCATCCATCCGTACCGTTTGGGCGCCGAGCATGGCGTACATCCGCTCGATCTGCTCCACCCGGGCCGGGTCGGCGTCGGGATAGGGCAGCAGGATGACTTTCCGGTTTTCCAGCAAACCGTCCACCGCCGCCAACGGCCCGGAATTTTCCGTGCCGGCCATCGGATGCGTGGGGATGAAGCGCGTGTGCGCCGGATGCGCGGACAGAGCCTCCACGATGCGTTTTTTGGTAGAGCCGACATCGATCACCGTGGTCCGTTCCCCACTATGGTCCAGCGCGTCGCGCACGACCTCCACCGAGGCGTCCACCGGAACGGCCACCACCACCACGTCGCACTCCCGGGCGATCTGCCCGGGCGAGGCAATGCCGTCGATATGTCCCGCTTGCAAGGCTTGCTGCTGATGTTCCTCCCGCTTGTCGCTCCCCAATACCCGGGCGGCAAAACCCGTTTTCTTCAGCCCAATGGCCAGCGAACAGCCGATCAATCCCAGGCCGATCACTCCTACGGTCGTCCCCTGCGTCTTCATTTGGTTACGTTGTGTTTATAGATCCCTTGCACATCCAATTCCTCCACCTGGTGCGATACCACTTCGAGCGAAGCATAGAAGGTAGCCAGCGACGGGAACATCACGTCCGCGTAGAAAGCGTACTCCCAGGGACGTTCCATGATGGCTACCGACTGCAGTTTGGTCAGGTTCAGGCCGTGCATGGCAAAAACGTTCAGGATGCGGGCCAGGCTACCCGACTCGTGTTTGGCGACAAAACGCAGCGATGCTTTGTCGGCATTCTCCGGGATGGGCTCCCCGGCGTGCCCGAGCACGAAAAACCGCGTGTAGTTGTTCTTCATCGTCTGGATGCTGTGCGCCAAGACCTCCAGGCCGAACAAGCGGGAGCACAATTCGGATGCGATGGCCGCTGTGGTGCGCAGTTTGCGCGAAGCCACCTTGCGGGCCGAACGCGCCGTATCGTCGCTCTCCATCAGACGGATGTCCGGATACTGATCCAGAAAATTCCCGCATTGCAGCAGCGCCATCGGGTGCGATTCGATCTCGCTGATGTCCTCCATCCGCACCCCCGGGTTGGCCAACAGGCAATGGTCTATCTGTACATACACTTCGCCCACGATCTTCTGTCCATGCAATC
>DVLY01000006.1 GCA_018715295.1 Candidatus Merdimorpha stercoravium
GGGCGGGCCTTTCGGCCCGCCCGCTCCCGCTTGAACGCACCGCTTGCTTTATGCACGCCCCCTACCCGGGAAAAACTTCCCGAGCACCGAACGCCACAGCGAAGCCAGTTCGGGCGAAAAACCTCCCTTGAGCACCACCGCACCGAACGACAGCACGATCAGCAAAGACTTGACCACGATCACCCCGACCGTCGCCACCGCCCCTGGCCCGAAGGAGAAATCCCACCAGGAAAACACCCCGTAAAAGACCGCCAGCACACCGGCCAGCACAAGGGAATTCCACCGGAAAGGGAAATGCCCCGTTTTCAAGTAGACGAACCCCACCCGCAGCGAATTGACCACCAACAGCGAGATCAAGGTCGACACCGCCGCCCCGTTCATTCCCCAGCGAGGGATAAAATAAAGGTTGGAACCGATCACCGAAGCCATCAGGCAAAAGGAAAAGACCAGGTCCCAACGGAAATACCTGGAATAGACGATGAACGAACCCGCCAAGCCCGAGATCGAATCGAACAGCTTGGCCAGGCTGATGATCAACACCACGCTCACCCCCGCCTCGTACCCCGAGGGCAACAAACGGTAAATATCGTGAATGTTGCAGTTGATCAGCAGAAACAGCCCCCCGCAAAGGATGAGCGAATTCATCGACGACTTGCAGGACAAGTCTTCCTGACGCGCCGTATCCTTTTCGGCGATCGCCTTGGCCAATACCGGATTGGCTATCTGGTACAACGAACGGTAGGGAACCGCCACCGTCATGCCGATGAACACCGCAATGGTATAGTACGCCTCGGTCGTCAGGCTCTCATAAAACGGCAGGATGGACTTGTCGAACTCCAGCAAAGCCGCCCATATCGCCATCCCCATCGACGAGAACAAACCGTAGGAAACGATCTTCCGGTATTTCCTCGCCGAAGGCCAGCGCAGACGGAACGGACGGCAGCGGTAGGCCACCCATGCCATCAGCAGCATCCGCAAGGCAAACGAAGCCGTGATCCAATAGCAGAACTGGATCTCCCCGATCCACCCGAAATGAACGGCGAACAGCAGGACGGTGGTGGCGATGCGGTAGAACATCTCCCGCAGGAAAACCCCTTCCGTAGAGTGCATGTGCGCCTGCGCGTAGCCGAAAAACACTTCGAAAAAGGCCGAAAAGACCGCGATCCAGAAGGCCAGCGAGACAAAGTCGCGGATCAGCTCCCCTTGGGGGAAAAACTCGGCCAAAACATCTCCTTTCCCGTACACCACCGCCCCCAGCACCAGGAAAATGACCGTAGGCACCAGCAAAGTAAACGACAACAAGCGGTCTTTGTCCGCCTCCCGCGGCAGAAAACGCACCAGGGCATTGTTCATCCCCATCGCAATAAAGGGCATCACAATGGCCGAAACGGACACCAGCGACATGACCAGGCCGTAATTCTCGGTGGAAAAAAAATGGGTGTACAAAAACAAGGTATTTACCGCCCCCAGGACAAACCCGGCATAGGTAACGACCATGTTCCAAAACGACTGACGGATGATCACGCCCATTTTTCCCTCCGGCCTTCTTTTCTTCTTTTACTTCTTCTATGCTTTTCCGCTATCGGAAGACATTTATTCGAAATCGGGGTACAGCAAATACCGGGACCTTATCTCCTTGAAGCGCAGGATCCCCTCGCGCCACGAATCGCGGATCTGCCCGGCGGACCAGCCCGCGACGATCTGACTTTTGATCGTCGTACCCCCCGCCAGGTTGTTGAAGAACGGGATAAAGAATCTCCGCTTGTCCGGATACCGGTCATAGGCCCAGATGATCCACTCGAAATTCACCCGCGAGAGACGCTCCGGATAGTCCGAAAGGTTCATTCCATGGCACACCTGTCCCTTGAAACGCGGCTCGGACGCCCCCGGTGTCGGCATCGGAATGTACGAAAATCCCGTTTCGGGCAACAACGGCGACCCGAAAACCTTAAACGGACGGTCCGTCCCCCGACCTTCGTTCAGCGCCGTCCCTTCAAAGAAACAAGTACTGGGGTAAAGGTTGATCGCCTTGTCGTCCGGCATGTTGGGCGAAGGCTTGATGGGCAGACTGTACGGCATACTGTGGTCGTAATGCTCCACCGGCACCACTTCGAGCTCGCACTGCACCCCGCCTCCCAGCCAACCTTCCCGGTTCATCATCCGGGCATATTCGCCCACCGTCATCCCATAGACGATCGGCACGCAATGCCGCCCCACGAACGAGGAAAACGCCGGGTCGAGGATATTCCCGTCCACATAGTGCCCGTTGGGATTCGGCCGGTCGAGCACCATCACCGGAATCCCGGCTTCCCCGGCCGCTTCCATGATAAAACTCAAGGTCGAAATGTAGGTGTAAAACCGCACGCCCACATCCTGAATGTCGTACACGAACACCTCGATGTCTTTCAGATGCTCCGGCGTGGGTTTTTCGATGTCGCCGAAAAGCGACACCACGGGCAAGCCCGTAACGGTGTCCATCCGGTCTTTTACCGGGGTGGCATCGTCGGCCATCTCGCGGAACCCGTGTTCGGGGCCGAAGATCCGGACGACCTCCACGCCGTTTTCCAACAGGAAGTCGAGCGTATGGCGTCCGTTTACGGATGAGGTCTGGTTGCCTACGAAAGCCACTCTTTTCCCCTTCAATCGGGACAGGTATTTTCCCGGGCGACAAGCTCCGGGGGTAATGGGCGCTTTTTCCATTGAACTGTTTTTAAAATTAAAGACACTGCAGCGATCCGTAATATCTCCCCTCGAAGGGACTCGTCTTTTTCTCAAGGACACACGGGATCGCATCCTGTTTGGAAAAGCCAAAGATAGGCAAAGACATGCGCAGCGGCAAGGAGGAAACGAAGTTTTCTCCTCTGGGGAGCTTCACATCATGCCAAGCGAACCCAAACCCCTACCGCCAACTTTCCTTTTTCCTGTCCTTTCCCTTTCGAGTTACATCTATTGCCCTATCTTTGCATTGAACACCGGCAAATAAAAAAACCTCCACACTACCCGTGCAGAGGCTTTTCCGTGCTCGAGGCGGGAGTCGAACCCGCGACCAACAGTTTAGGAAACTGCTGCTCTATCCAACTCTACACTAGCGTGTAGACCGCTTTTCAGGAAAAGCAGTGTGCTACCCAAAAACCGGTTAGGTTCAAAAAAAGGGGCGGTTAACTTAATATTTGGGTGTAGCCTTTTTACAACTAGACATTTTCATTCGGATACGTAAATCACGTATTTACAATGAAAAACAAAATCAATTTCACACTTGAAAAACGGAGGAACCGTGAAAATTCGGGTGTAAACACAACCGATGTGCCTGTTCTGGCAGTTATCTCCTATCCCGGACAGCGGATCAAATACCCGATAGGCTATCGTGTAAGCGCATCTGATTGGATGGAAGAAGGACAAGTACAGCCTTTTTTCGTTACGGACAATGGTGTAAATGCCGACGAAGTAAATGCCCTTATCGCTAAGATCAAATGCGAAATAAACAGCTATTTTGCGTATTGCGATGCCGTGCATTCCGAGCCATCCAAAGCCGAAATACTGAACAAACTGAGGTTACTTACAGGACGGAAAGAAAAGGCTATCAAACGCCTTGCAAAACGGCAAATAAAGCCCGCAGAAACACGTTCGTTCCTAGATTACAT
>DVLY01000120.1 GCA_018715295.1 Candidatus Merdimorpha stercoravium
GAAGTTCACACCCGGCGGTTTTTTTGTTTGTTTTCCTCGCAAGCCCGTAGGCAGGTGGGAAAAAATCACTACCTTTGAAGGTCGAAACGAAACATCGGACACCGACAGGCCTATGGATATATTTTCGGTAGAGCAAGACAGGAATACCTCGAAACAATTCGACGCCGTGCTCCAGCGGTGCCACGCGCTTTTTTCCAAAAAACTGGCCGACTACGGCCCGGCCTGGCGCATCCTGCGGCTTCCTTCGCTCACCGACCAGATCTTCATCAAGGCACAGCGCATCCGCTCCCTCCAGCAGTCCGGACACCGCATGGTGGACGACGAAGGGGAGGCCGACGGATTTGTCGCCATCGTCAATTACTGCATCATCGCCCTGATCCAGGCGGAAAAAGGCGTGGTGGACCGTCCCGACCTCTCGTGCGAAGAAGTGGAGGCACTCTACGATCAGTTCGCCGGCGAAGCCAAAAGCCTGATGGAACGAAAGAATCACGACTACGGCGAAGCGTGGCGTTCGATGCGCATCTCCTCGCTGTGCGACATGGTTCTGCAGAAGATCCTGCGGGTCAAACAGATCGAGGACAACGGCGGGCACACTTGCGTTTCGGAAGGCGTGGAGGCCAATTACTACGACATGCTCAACTATTCGGCATTTGCCCTGATAAAACTCGCGGAAAACCATGAGTGGTAAACCACAAGCGGAAGAAGACGAACGGCTGCTCCGGGTGCGCAAGAAGACGGCGACCACCGTCATCCGCGTCGTGCTGGGCGTGGTATTCGTATTTTCGGCACTGGTCAAGCTCAACGATCCGCTCGGCCTGACGTTCAAGATCGAAGAATACCTCTCCGCCTTCGGGCTCGGCATCGAACTCCCGCGCTTTCTGGTGGTGGACGCCGCCGGGACGCTCATCACCCTCGAACTGATCCTGGGCGCCGTGCTGCTGATGGGGCGCTTCAAGGTATTTGCCCTGTGGACGCTTCTGGCACTCGACGGAGTGTTTACCGCCCTGACCTTTTACTCGGCCGTTACGGGTGCGGTGCCGGATTGCGGCTGCTTCGGCGATGCGATCCACCTGTCTCCCTGGGCATCTTTCGCCAAGAACATCGTCATCCTGGCGCTGGTGGTGCAACTGATCGTATGGCAGCGCTTTATCAAGCCGGCGCTGGGTTTCCGCACCTCGATGAGCATCGTCGCCTTGCTTTTCGCCTTTTCGATAGGGATCATCTACTACGTGCTGCGCTACGAACCGCTGGTGGACCTGCGTCCCTATGCCGTAGGCACGGACATCCCGCGGGCGATGGAACTCCCGCAGGGAAAGGACGCACCGGTATTCGAAAACGTATGGACCTATCGGGTGGACGGCCGGGAGAAACGCTTTTCCGACCAGCAGGAGCCTTGGAACATTCCCGGGGCGGAATTCGTCTCGCGCGATACCCGCCTGGTGAGCGGGAAACTACCTTCCATCACCGGTTTTTCGGCTACGGACCGCGACGGGATCGACCGGACGGACAGCCTGCTGGCTCTGGAACACGTGTACCTGGTTACCTGTTTCGACATGGAAGCCTCCCGTGCGGAGCGTTGGGAAACGATCTTTCGCTACATGGCCGCTCGAGATACGCCCGTTGTCGTGCTGGCCGATACCGACCGGGGCGAAGCGGTCGAACGGCTCGCCATCCCGTATCCCATCTATTTTACCGATCCGGTAACCTTGAAAACCATCCTGCGGTCCAATCCGGGCGTGGTGGAACTCAAGCGGGGAGTGGTGGTGTCCAAACGGAGTTGTTTCGAATTGAAAAATGAGGATTGAGCCGCGAAATACGCTGAAGGAAGAATGTTCAAATTTGTACTGAAAGAAATATTGCAGGCTTTGGTAACGCTGTGGGGCTTGGCCACCATTGTCTTTATCCTGTTCCAGGCCATCCCGTCCGATCCGGCCCGCATGATGCTGGACCAACGCGAAGACGAAGCGCAACTGAAGGCTATCCGCGCCCGCTACGGGTTCGACAAGCCGCTGCCGGTGCAGTATCTCTACTACATCAACGACCTTTCGCCCCTTTCGATCAATAGCAACACCCCGGGCGACTACACGTATCCTGCAGACAAGTATTCCTACATCCGCCTGCTGCCGCTGGGCAAGTACAGCCTGATCCTCAAGTTCCCTTACCTGCGCCAGTCCTACCAGCGCGACGGATTGAACGTGAGCAGCATCATCGGCCAAACGCTCCCCAACACCGTGGTGCTGGCCGTAGTAGCCATGACCCTGGCCATGGTCATCGGCATCTTTATCGGCATCCTGGCCGCCCTGTGGCGCGATTCGGTGTTCGACCGGGCGGTCTCGGTGCTGGGCAGCATCGGGATGAGCCTCCCCTCGTTCTTTGCCGCCATCATCGTGGCGTGGGTATTCGGCTACCTGCTGCACGACTATACCGGCCTTTCGATGACCGGCAATCTGTACACGATCGACAACCTGGGCCGGGGCGAATACCTGACCATCGCCGCCATCATCCTGCCCGCCATCACGCTCGGCATGCGGCCTTTGGCTGTGGTCATCCAACTGATGCGCGGATCGCTGCTCGACGTGATGAGCCAGGACTACATCCGCACCGCCCGCGCCAAAGGTTTGAGCACGTATGCCGTCATCCTCAAACACGCCCTGCGCAATGCCCTCAACCCGGTGATTACCGCCGCATCGGGCTGGTTTGCCGGGATGTTGGCCGGAGCGGTGTTCATCGAGTACATCTTCGCCTGGAACGGACTGGGCAAGGCCATCGTCGATGCGCTCAACTCCATGGACCTGCCGGTAGTGATGGGTTCGGTGCTGGTGATCGCCACCATCTTTATCCTGATCAACATCTTCGTCGATGTGATCTACGCTTGGCTCGATCCCCGCATCCGTACGGCCAAATAGGAGAGGCTAACGACGGCAAAAAGTCTTCGAGAGAGAAGGGGAGAGCCCCGAAAAGAAGAAAAGGGACGGAAAAAGAAAGGAGGAGGGAGAGGAAAGACGTAAAGAACGGTTGGAAAACAAAACCTATAATAAGCAGAAAAACAAATAACTAAAAAATATAAACTTAATAAACAAAACTGAAAAATGAGAAGAAAAATCGTAGCCGGCAACTGGAAAATGAACAAGAACCTCCAGGAAAGCGTCGCTCTGGCCGGTGAAATCAAATCCGCTTTGGCCGGATGCCCCCTGTGCGGAGTAGAAGTCGTCGTAGCCCCCGTGTTTACCAACCTGTATGCCGTAGCCCAAGAACTGAAAGGCACCCCGGTAGCCGTCGCCGCCCAGAACATCTATCCCAAGCCCAGCGGAGCTTATACGGGTGAAGTATCGGCCCCCATCGCCAAATCGGCCGGAGCCTCGAAGGTCATCCTCGGACACTCCGAACGCCGCCAATACTTCGGCGAAACGGACGAATTTCTCGCCGAAAAAGTGGATGCTGTATTGGCCGAAAACATGGAAGTGATCTTCTGCATCGGCGAAGTGCTCGCCCAGCGCGAATCCGGAGAGCATTTCCAGGTGGTAGAGCAGCAGATCAAGAACGCCTTGTTCCACCTTCCGGCCTCCGCATGGAGCCGCATCGTGCTGGCTTACGAACCCGTATGGGCCATCGGTACCGGGCTGACCGCCACACCGGAGCAGGCCGAGGAGATGCACGCCCACATCCGCAAAGTGGTCGAGGACAAATACGGAAAACAGGTCGCCGAGGACCTGACGATCCTTTACGGCGGCTCGTGCAACGCCAAGAATGCCGCCACGCTCTTTGCCCAGCCCGATGTGGACGGCGGACTCATCGGCGGGGCTTCGCTCAAGGCGGAAGACTTCAAGACGATCATCGCAGCACGCGCTTGATTTAGGATTGCGATAAGATAAAGGGAATGGTTTTCCCTTCCCAAAGACCTCCTGCACAAGGAGGTCTTTTTTTTTGTGCCAAAAACGCTCGACGCACGGTGGGTACCTGTACAAGGAGGTCTTTTTTTGTCGGAGCGGAAACATTGTCTGTTCAGCACAATTTATTGAAAATGTGTTTGTTATAAATTGTTTTGTCAAAAAATGCCTTTCGGGGCTTATCCGGCCATTTTCCAAAGGCTCATTCCGGATGTCTTTTGGCGCGGGAAATCAGCGGGGCTGCCGGGAAGTTTTTATCGAGACGAAAGCGACAATCGCCGCGCGTTCTCGCCACAATAGACGGGATGGGGTGCGGGCAAACGGCTTGGCATAAATCGGTATATGGTATGCGGGGGACGGAACAATCCGCGGGAGGCGAGGCGGCGAAAAACTCTATTTTACATAATAGAAATTATATTCATTTCAGAGGTTTTCCCAAACACGGCAAAAGACGCTTTCCGAGAACCAATTTCCCGTCCTTGTAAAAAGTGTTTGAAAATCGGATGAAAACGACTATATTTCCTGGGTATTGACGGAGGTTATCACTGAAACATTCTTCAGACGATGCGGAGTTTGATCGAATTCTGGCGCAATCACATGGTTTTGATGATCGTTC
>DVLY01000121.1 GCA_018715295.1 Candidatus Merdimorpha stercoravium
TATTTGGTTCACCGGGAACACCGATGGAAAGAATAAATGTCGAAAAAGTAAAAGATAACGAGTATCGAAAAAGGTTCGTAAAAGGTTTTGCGTACCTTTGGGACAAACGAGCAAACGATGGGACAACTGCAAGTCTATAACGCTTCGGCCGGATCGGGAAAGACCTTTTCCCTGGTGCGGGAATACCTCGTCCTGCTCCTCTCCTCCCCCCGGGCGGATGCGTACCGCGAGATACTGGCCATCACCTTTACCAACAAAGCGGCCTGGGAGATGAAGCACCGCATCCTCTCCGCTCTCGAAAGCCTCTCCCAAGGCGGGAATGCAAGCGGTATGGGGGAACAAATCCTCGAAAAGACAGGCCTTTCCCCGCAAGTGCTTCGGGAGCGGGCCGGAGAGATTCTCGAAGCGATCTTCAACGATTATTCGGCCTTTTCCGTCGGGACGATCGACTCGTTTACCACGCGGCTGGTACGGAGCTTTTCCCACGAACTGCACCTTCCGGTAGGCTTCGACATCGTGGTGGATGCCGACCAAATCCTGCGCCAGGCGGTCGATCTGCTGCTGCTGCGCGCCGGCAGCGACGGAGAACTCTCCGAAATGCTCCTGGACTTCGTGCTGCACAACGTGGACAACGGCAACAGCTGGGACATCACCTCCCTGCTTCTCTCCGGGGCGCGGATGGGGCAGGAAAAAGCCGCCGACGAAGCCCTGGAAAAACTGGCCGACAAAAAGATAGGCGACTACCTGACGCTGCGCCGCCGCCTGCTGTGCTACCTGGCCGAGGTCGAGAAAAAAGTATCCGAAGTGGGGCAGAAGGCCTGCCGGATCATCTATCAGGAGATTGGCTCGGACAAGGTCCTGGCCGGAGGAGGCACCGGCATCGCCGGCTTTTTCCGCAAGGCGGCCGCCGGCAACGTCGCCGCCCTGGACCCCAACGCCTCGGCCGTGGAAAAGTTCCTGGCCGGCAAGTACGCCTCCTCGACGGCCACCGCGGAACAAAAGATCGCCGTAGGCGCGCAGTACCAACCCTTGTGCGCTTTGGCCGAAGAGATCGCCTCCCTGCTGGAAACGCACAAAAAAGCCTATGGATACGCCCAGATGGTCCTTGCCCCCTTGAGCAAGATGGGCGTTGCTTCCCAGATCGGCTCGCAGGTGGATGCCATCAAACAGCGCAGCGGGGTGATGCTCCTCTCGGAATTCAACCAGATCGTCAGCCGGCACCTGCGTCAGGAGCCCGTCCCGTTCATCTACGAAAAACTGGGCGAACGCTACAAGCATTACTTTATCGACGAATTCCAGGACACCTCCACCCTCCAATGGGACAACATCCGCGCCCTGGTGTACAACCAACTGGCTCAGGACGGCGGCGGGCTCATCGTAGGCGATGCCAAACAGGCCATCTACCGCTGGCGGGGCGGAGACACCCGGCAGTTCATCGACCTGTACCAGCGGGGCGGAGGACTCCCCCCCGAACAGTACCGGGTAGAAAACCTGACCACCAACTACCGCAGCGGGGGAGTGATCGTCGATTTCACCAACGAATTTTTCACCCTCATCGCCCCCGTTGCCCTCGACGAGACCTTCCGCCGGGTATACGAGGAAGGCAACCATCAGGAGTCCAAAGCCCCCGGAGAAGGCTTCGTCTCCATCCGCACCCTCGAAGGCCGTACCCTCGAAGACCGCCGGGAGCCTACCCTGCTCGCCATCCTGGAGGAAATCGACCGCGTTACCCGCCTTGACGGGTATTCCTACCGCGACATCGCCGTGATCTACCGTTCCAACCGCGACGGCAGCCAGATCGCCGAATACCTCTCCGCCCACGGGATACCGGTACAGTCGTCGGAAAGCCTGCTGATCGACTCCTCCCGCGCCGTGCGGGTACTGGTGGCCGCCCTGCGCACCCTCGCTTTTCCGGACGACCTGCAGGCACGCGCCACCCTGGCCGACTACCTGGAAGAAAAAGGCGCTTTTGCGGCCCAAGACCCCGATGCGGAAAAAAGCCGGATCATCACCTCCCCTGCAGCGGCTTTCTTCGAAGCCCTCGAAAAGTTCTCCGCCGGGAAGTTCCTCCGCCGGGAAGCCCAACAGCTTCCCCTGTACGAATGCGTGGAATACCTCGCCTCGGGGCTGTCCCTGTGGGGACAGGGACAGGATGCCTACCTGACGGCCTTTTTGGACCTCGCAGGGCAATTCGTCCGCGATACCTCGGCCTCGCCGGTCGCCCTGCTCGAGGACTGGGATACCCGCCGCGCCACAGCCAGCATCCCTTCGGGCGAGGCGGGCAATGCCGTCTCGCTGATGACCATCCACAAGGCGAAAGGCTTGGAGTTTCCGGTGGCCATCGTCCCGTTCGCCAGCTGGTCGATCAGCGACCGCGAAGAGGTGTGGATCGACATTCCGGAAGAAGAAAAACCTCTCGAAGGCCTTCCGGTGGCCCTGGTTCCCCTTTCGGGTGTGAAAAAGAACGGACTGGACCAGGTCTACGCCCAGTATCAGGGACGCATCCTGGCCGACAACCTCAACCTGTTGTACGTCGCCCTCACCCGGGCCAAGAGACAGCTCCACATCCTTACCAGTACGGACGTTCCGGGCCGCACCGTAGGCGAATATTTCGGCTATTTCCTGGGAAATGTCGACGTGGTGAACCAGGACGATCCGCAGGGCATCTACACGTACAGCGCGGGGCAACGCACCCCGGCGCGCGAGCGGGAGGAAACAACCGATCTCTTCCCGGTGGAACGATGGAACGGCACCCCTTGGCGCGAGCGCCTTCGGGTAAACCTCGACTGGAAAAAGGTCTGGGCTGCCCCGGCCGCCGAAGCGGTGGAGCGCGGCAACCGGATACACCGGGTGCTTTCCGACGTATCGGACGCCCAAGGAGTGGACGCTGCCGTTTCGCGCGCGCTGCGCACGGGCCTTTTCTCCTGGGAAGAAGCCGAGCGCATTTCCCGGGCGGTGCATGCGGTGGTCGCCCATCCATCCCTTTCCCGGTATTACACCGCTCCTTGGCAGGGCGAGGCCGAAAGGGAACTGAAGACGGCACAAGGCAAGGTACTGCGTCCCGACCGGGTGTGCATAGACGGGGATCGGGCGGTCGTTTTGGACTACAAGACGGGAGCGCCCCGGGCGGAACACAGCGCGCAGGTGGCCGAATACGCCCTGGTGCTCCAAAACATGGGGTATAAAGTAGAAAAATGCCTTTTAATTTATTTGAACGATGATAAAATCGAGGTGCAGGCGTGTTAATTAGCAAAACGTTGTGATTTTCCGGGGAGGAAATTGGCTATCTTGCACACGAAACTTTTTTACGGCCATGAGATACAGAGACATTTTTTTCATCGCGGCGGCCGGCTTGCTGGCTGCCGGTTGTTCTTCCGAGGCTTTTCCTTTTGAGCCGGGATACACCCCGGCCGAGAACAGCATCGGTTCGTACATGGATCCGATGTTGGCCGAAGCTTCCATCCGCTACTGGCATGAAGCCACCGGAATAGCCGGAGACGGACAGGCTACCTACGACAAGATGCAAATCGAGTTTTACGCCGGAGGACTTTATCCCGAACAGGCGTTTCCCGGATTTGCACAACGCATCACTCCCCGGAGTGCTCCCGAGCGGTACGATTCGCTCACCCAAGCGCACCAGGATTACGACTACTGGGGCAATCCCGCTCTCTCGGCCTACGACGTCGTTTTCAAAGGAATTACAGCCATCGACATCGTTTCCGATACGGATTACGACGCACAGCATCCGGCCGGGACTTCCCTCAAGGACATTTTTACCCTCACGATCCAGGAAGTCGTCAAAGGCGCGGCAGACGGTATTCCCGCCTATGTATTCAAGGAAACGGTTTACGATCCCTCTTCCGACTTCCCGGCCGAGGGAGGGCCGCACCTGTTGGGACGGGTATTGATCTTCAAGCCGACCAAAGCGCCGGAAAGAACCGCTACCCATGTCTTTACCATCACCTACCAGAACGAACGCGGGAAAGTACTCACCGCACAGACCAAAGCGTTCAAGATAAAACTGTAATCCGGGTTTTGTCCTGTTCTGGAATTTCGACTGGAAATGATTCGAAAAAAGGCTTCCCATCGTGGGAAGCCTTTTTTGTTTCGAGGCTTTTCGGAAGGGGTAGGCGGCGCTATTCCTCTTTCCGTCTTTTGCCGGTCAGAATCCGAAGCCGTCGATCTCGGCCTCGTGGGTGCCGGTATCTTCGAACGGGAGCGCTTCCCGGTGTACCGCTTCGCCTTCGACGTAGATGGCTTTGTGCGGGGTAGCCGGGCAGACGTATTCGCAGCCGCCGCAGCCTACGCAGATCTGTGGGTCGGTATGGGGTATGGTCAGTCCGTCGCGGTAGGGGATCATGCTCACCGCCTGTGTGGGGCAATGCTCGGAGCAGGCCCCGCAACTGGTGCCGTCGGTATGGACGATGCAGAAATCCTCGACGAAGACCACCCGCCCTACCTGGGTGCGGTGCTTTTCTTCGATGCTCAAGGGAAGGATCGCTCCGTTGGGGCATACGTCCGAGCAGACGGTGCAGTCGTAGTTGCAGAAGCCCTTGTCGAAGTACATCATCGGCTGCATCATCCCGGAGAGGCCGTATTCGAGCAGCGCCGGTTTGAGCACTCTCGAAGGGCATTTGCTGATGCACAGGTGGCAAGCGGTGCAGTGTTGCCCCAGGTGCTCATGTCCCAGCGAACCGGGCGGGCTGATGGGTACTTGCCGGGTATGTCCGCTCCCGTCGCGCAGGCGGAGGCGTTCCTGTTGGCCGTGTCCTTGTGCCATCAGGGCGGGGACGGTGAGCGTAGCAGCCAGGGTGGTAGCCAGAAATTCCCGGCGGGAGGGGTCTTTCGGGGCGGCTTTCGCGGGGGCTTCCGCAGCTGGAAGCGCCGGCGCTTTCTTGGGCCCCGAGAAAGAGAGCGCATCCTGCCGGCAGGCATCCAGGCAGTCGAAGCAGTCCACGCAGCGGCTGTAGTCGATGCGGTGGTTCCGGCTGTCGATGCACGAGACTTTGCACCGGGTGGCGCACACGCCGCAGCGGGTGCATTTCGCGGGGTCGATCCGGATTTTCCACCAGGAAAAACGGCTGATCAGCCCTAAAAACGTCCCTACCGGGCAAATGGTGTTGCAGTACGTGCGGCCATGCTTCCAGGCCAGGTATCCCACTCCGAGCAAGGTGAGCAGGGCGATGGACAGGGCAAAGGCACTGCGCACGTAGAGGTCCATCCGGTAAAACGTGTAGTTGCCCATTGCGGTGAAGAGCGCCTCGAGCAGGTTGTTGCCCGCCAGATAGACCGGAGCGAATACGTTGGCGGCGATACGGCCATAAGCCGCGTACGGGTCGAGCAGGCTGGCCAGCAGGGTAAATCCGGATACCAGTGCCACGACCGTAGCTGCCAGCAGGGTGTAGCGCAGGATGTTGCGGGCGGGGGAGTACTGGTAGCGTTTCTTTTTCTTCGGCTTTTTCCCCAAGCCTCGGCTTATGCGGGCGACGACGTCCTGGAAGATCCCCATGGGGCAGATGACCGAGCAGTACAGGCGTCCCAGCAGCAGGGTGAGCGCTACCAGCACTACCAGGACGGCTACCGAGTGGGAGAGAACGGCCGGAACGAATTGGATGCGCTCCAGGACGCTGAACCCTTCGGGCAGCAGGCCTGCGAAGTCGATGAAGTAAAACGTGACGAGCGTGAGCATCACCACTGCTACGGCGATACGGCGTTTGCGGAGCATGGGCGGGGCGTCAGATTTTGATGCGTTTTACATTCAGGCTTTCGAGGTCCATCGTTCCCACGCCGAGCTCCTGGGCGGCCGCGATGTGTCCGACCGATTCGAGGGGCATTTCGCGGATCTGGTTGAAGAATTTGGCGGCGGCGGTGTCCACCGCTACGATGTCCTGGGAGAGGAAAAGCGCTTTGGCTAGCACGACGTCCGAGGCGCTGCGGCCGCGCGGGCCGTTGGTCTTCAGTACCCGGTATGCGTCCACGATGTTCAGGGCGGGTTTTTTGTCCAGGGTGCAGACATCGGCGATGCACTGTTGCAGGTTGTGCGCGTGGAAGTACTCCCGGTCCCAGACGATGCCCATGTAGTTCTTCATCGAGATGGTCAGGTTGGCCCCTCCGTGGTTTTTCAGGATGGGGCAGTTGAACCACACGTCGGCATCGAGCAGCGCGGTGTGGATTTTGGCCTTCTTGAGGTTTTTCCCATGGGGGAGGGAGACTTCTCGGTAGTACGATTCGGTGTGGGCGGGGACTACCTTGGCACCGGCAGCCTTGGCAGCTTCTTCGATGCCGCTGCTCTGGTAGCATTTGCGCCAGTCGTCGCAGGTATGGTCGAAGACCGTTACTTCCGAAGCGCCCGCGGCGAAGCACTGCCGGATGAGTTCTGTGATCAGTTTCGGGTTGGTATTTCCGGCCAGCTCCGGGGTCTTGTCCCAGCCGATGTTGGGTTTTACCAGCACCTTTTGCCCTTTCTTTACGAAGCGTCCGATGCCGCCGACCTCCGTCAGAGCCCGGCGGAGCATTTCGTCGGGTTCTCCACCCATCACGGCGATCAGGTCGGCCGGCGTGCCGTTCGAGGAGGATTTTACCGGCTGGGCCAGTACGTCCATCGCTCTGTGCGGGCGCAGGGTCATGGCTGCGCCGGTAACGGCTACGGCTTTGAGGAAATCTCGTCTGTCCATTGTGTCGTTTTTTTAAGGGAGAGACATCAGATCTTTTGCAGGGCTTTCAGTACGGCGTATCCTCCGAGGACCTGTACGGCGATACCGGGCAGGCCGATGCGCAGGTCTTGCAGGGCGGCGGCGAGGCTGCCGGTCAGCCCCCATTCGGCCAGCGAACCGACAAGTTGGTAAGCGGCGACGGCTGCCAGGATGGCCCAAAATGAGATTTTACCGGCTTTTTTGGCGGCGTAGGCAGCGGCCAGAGCCAGCAGGACGGACTTGATGAGGATGGCGGGAAGCATTCCGGCCGCAGGCATGCCGAAAAGCAGGTGGTTGGCCAGCGGTGAGGCCAGAGCCGTGAGAAGTCCTACGGCCAGGCCGTATTTGTAGGCGGCGATCAGGGTGAAGAAATAGATCGGCAGCCAGATGAGTCCCCCTCCGGGGATCAGGTGCACCAGTTGGGGCAAGGCGATGTTGCCGGCGGCAAACAGAGCGGCGAAGGCATAGGTACGTCCTTGGGTGAAGGAAAGGGATTGGAGTTTTGCAACGGTTTCCATGTTTTTTTTTGGCAGTTTGTTTTATGTTCGGTTTGCCTCCCGAAAGGGAGAGATGGGACAAAATAATTGATTTGCAGGAAAATGGATACTACCCGATTTACGGTTTTTTCGAATCTTCTCCGCTAGGCGTCCCGCGACGCAGCGGGGAACGTTTGGCCAGCGGGCAGGGGCGGCCTTGCGGCCGCCGCGCCGCGCAAGCGCGGCGCGTGCCTGGGGGTAAGTTCATACGGTGATGAGTTCGTACTGCGTGGTGCCGATCCCGATCTTTTCGGCATGTTCGAGTGCCGCCTCCCATTTGGTGTCGGGGTGGAGCAGGTGGAACTTGTCGGCCCCTTCGAGGTGTTCGTGCTGGTGTTTGTTGTGCAGGCGGTTGTCGGTAGAGAGCACCGGCGCGGCGATGACCAGGTCGGCGCAAGCCTTGTCGAGGGCCACCGGGTCGAACGAAGCGAGCATGCCCAGGTCGGGGACGATGGCGGCATCGTTGTGGTTCCAGCAGTCGCATTCCGGCGATACGTTCATGATGAAGCTCACGTGGAAATGCGGCTTGTCCTTCAGCACGGCAGCGGTGTATTCGGCGATCTTGTAGTTGAGGCGCTCGGCCGTGTCGTCGGGGCCCATCACGGCACCTCCGTATTGGCACAGGGCGATGCACTGCCCGCAGCCTACGCATTTGGAGTAGTCGATCACCGCTTTGCGTTCGGCGTCGAGGTGGATGGCATCGTGCGCGCAGTGTTTTACGCAGATCAGGCAGCCCTTGCAGTGTTCCCGGTCGATCACCGGTTGGGAGGCGCAGTGCAATTCCAGTTTTCCGCCTACGCTGGCGCAGCCCATGCCCAGGTTTTTGATCGCACCGCCGAAGCCGGCCTGTTCGTGTCCCTTGAAGTGGTTCATCGAGATGATGATGTCGGCATCGGCGATCGCCGCGCCGATCTTGGGTGCCTTGCAGTACTCCCCGTCGATGGGGATCTCGCGATAGTCGGTGCCTTTGAGTCCGTCGGCGATGATGACGTCGCACCGTGCCGAGATGGGGTTGAAGCCGTTTTCCATGGCACTTTGCAGGTGGTCGACGGCATTGGAACGGCGTCCCGAGTACAAAGTGTTGCAGTCCGTGAGGAAGGGTTTGGCTCCCAACGAACGCAGGATGTCGGCCATGCGTGCAGCGAAATTGGGTCGGATGTACGCCACGTTGCCCGGTTCGCCGAAATGGATCTTGATGGCGGCAAAGCGTTTCTCGAAATCGATGGTGTCGATGCCCGCCCGGCGTACCAGACGCTCCATCTTGTCCAGCAGATTGCTGCGCGGGTTGGTGCGCAGCGAGGTGAAAAATACTTTGGAAGCAGTCATGGATGGTGATGATGATGTTGTGGGATAAAAGTACGGATATTTTTGGTAAAAAATACGGCCGACAAAAGCCTTTTTGGACAGGAACATATTTGGCTTTGCGCTCGCCTTTCGCTGCCTTTGGATAAGGCAGGATGCGGCTCGGCAAACCCTGCGGGGAAAACTCCGTTTTTCCCCTCGGCTTTGCGCTCGCCTTTCACTACCTTTGGATAAGGCAGGAAGCGGCTCGGCAAATCCTGCGGGGAAAAACTCCGTTTTTCCCCTCGGTTTTGCACTCGCCTTTCACTACCTTTGTCCTTTATGCAAAAAGGGATGGAAAAGAAAATACTGGGCATTCCCAAGGCTTATCTGGGGGTGGTGGCCGTGTTGGCGGCGATCATGATGTCGGTCATCGACGGGACGGTGATGAACGTCGCCCTGCCTACTCTTTCCGACCATTTCGGGGCTTCTCCGTCCCAGATCACCTGGGTGGTCAATGCCTACCAGTTGGTGATCACCGTTTCCTTGCTCTCGTTCGCTTCACTGGGGGATATCCATGGCTATCGGCGGGTGTTCCTCTTCGGTGTAGCGGTCTTCGGGTTGGCTTCGCTGGCTTGTGCTTTGGCCGATTCGCTGTGGACACTGGTAGGCGCCCGGGTGGTGCAGGGCATCGGCGCAGCGGCGGTGATGAGCGTCAATACGGCTTTGATCCGGCTTATCTACCCTCCGGAATACCTCGGGCGGGGACTCGGGATCAATGCGATGGTCGTTTCGGTGTCGGTGGCGGCCGGGCCGTCCCTGGCCGGGGCGATCCTTTCGGTGGCTTCGTGGCACTGGCTTTTTGTGATCAACATCCCGATCGCGGCGATCGCTTTCTTTACCGGAAGGGCTTTCCTGCCGCAAAATCCGGTGCGGGAGCGTTCGTATCGTTTCGACAAGACAAGTGCGGTGGCCAATGCGCTGACTTTCGGCCTTTTGATCTATACCCTCGAGGGTTTCGCCCACGACGAAAGCCGGCGATTGATCGCGGTGCAGGTGGTGTTGCTGCTGGCCATCGGGTATTTTTTCATCCGCCGGCAAAGGACGCTTCAGGCGCCGATCCTGCCGGTGGATCTGCTGAAAATCCCTATTTTCTCGCTCTCCATCGGGACGTCCATCTGTTCTTTTACCGCGCAGATGCTGGCAATGGTCTCGTTGCCCTTTTTGTTGGAAGGGGTATTGGGGCGGAGTGTAGCCGAGACGGGATTGCTGCTTACCCCGTGGCCTTTGGCCACGATCGTGGCGGCACCGTTGGCCGGAAGGTTGGTGGAAAAGATCCATCCGGGACTGCTGGGAGGCGTGGGAATGGCGGTGTTCGCTTTGGGCTTGTTCCTGCTTGCGGAATTGCCTGCCCAGCCGGAAAACAGCCAGATAATCTGGAGAATGGCCGTGTGCGGCGCAGGATTCGGACTGTTCCAGACGCCCAATAATGTAACGATCGTCTCCTCGGCGCCGACTTCGCGCAGCGGCGGGGCGAGCGGGATGCAGGGGACGGCCCGCCTGTTCGGGCAGACGCTCGGGACGACGTTGGTGGCGTTGATCTTCCGCGTGGCGGCACCCGATGTTTCGCCCATGCGTTGTCTGATGGTGGCCATCGGCTTTGCGCTGACGGCGGCGGTGGTGAGCAGCCTGCGCCTCTCCCAGGCTACTCCGGTAAAAAAGCGGGGGTAAGGTTTTCTCCCTCCCCCGGGGATTCGGGGTCAGAGGCCGTTTCGCTGCCCTCGGAGCAGTTGTTTTTCCAGGCGTTGTATTCCTCGATGATATTTATAAAGTCATCCTTTGTGTAGCTGTCCTCTCGGTTTCGGATTTTTTCGGCCAGGGCAGGGTAGTCGGAGAAATATTTCGATATTCTTACAGCAAAGGTGTTGCGCCTCGAGCGGAACCACGTCAGCAAAGGCCAAATTTGCGTGGCGACGGGTTCTTCCGCCCGTTTGCACAGGAAAAAACCTCGTATGGGGCCTGTTTTGCCTTTGGCTTCGAGGTGGGCGTAAAGGTTTACCGGGCCTTCGATGATGAGGTAGAACCAGCCGATCCCTCGGGGTATCCGAGTGGGACGATCGAATGACCGTTTTCAAAAGTGATGCGTTCCAGTTGAGTGGAGGGGATGCTTTTTTTGAGGGAGTCGGGATTTTCCTTGAAGGCGATGCGGAGTTCATAGGTTATGGGTACTTTAACATACCCCTGGGCAGTGTGTCCATCGGTAAACAGCAGGGTGGCGGAGGCAAATTGGGTTTGTGCCTGTACGGTCATCGCCAGGCAGACGACGAGGATGAGCAGGTACTTTTTCATGGGGGAGGGGAAGGGTTTATCGCTGCGTTTAAGCGTAGAAGAGCGGAGCAGCCCCATGCTTAAACGCAGCGCAAACGAGAAGACGTGAGAAGTGTCAGATTTTCAGGCGGATATGGATCTTCGAAAGCAGCCAGGCGATCCAGATGGCCGCCAGGGAGTACAGTGCGCAGCGCACCAGTCCGGCTCCGCCGCTGTAAGTAAACGAGGGCCAGTGGAGCCCCAGCAGGATCATCAGGTTGCCGGTCAGGTAAGGGATCATGTAGCAGGTGAGGGTCAGCGTGCCGGCCGGTTTGATGATGGCAAACCAATGCGCCTTGCCTTTTACATCGCACAGGTAATGCAGCAAGGCCGCCGCCGGGAAGAACATCGCGCAGCAGTAAAAGAGCCAGGTGGGTGTGGCCTGGATCTTGGAGATGATCCACCAGTGGTGCGCCACCCAACCCGACAGTGCCATGACGACCCCGATGGCCACCATCACGCCGTAGAAACTGCCCGGACGTCGTCCGTATTGTTGCAAGAGGATGGCCGCCAGCATACCGGCTGCCGAAAGGGTGTAGAGTACCGGTTGGCTGGGGATGTACTCGGCCCAGGTCCCCCGGAACACGCCGGCGAAGGTCAGCAGGCAGCAGGCCGTCAGCAGCAGGAAGGCGGCGATGGCTTTGCGCAGGTCCGAACGGGTGGCCAGGTAAATGAGCGAGGTACCCAGGTACGACCAGCCGATCAGTCCGAGGATGCCCCACCATTTCGTGCCGAAGGACTGGCCTTCCTTGGGGACAAAGATCACCAGCAGATAGACCAGCAGGGCGATGCCCGCTATTTTCATCCCGGCGAACAAGTAGCGGCGCGCGTCGGAAACTTTCGGGTAGAGGTTCCATACCAGGAAAAATCCGGCGACCATCAGCAGCGAATACCACGGCGAGGGAATGCCCGAAGCCACGGGATCGTAGGCGCCTTTGTTGACGGTAAAAAGACCCATCACCACCAGCGCCACGGTGCGCAGCAGGATGTGCAGGGAGACTTGCAGCAGGCTGTCGCCTTTCTTCAGGCGGTTTTGTACGGCAAAGGGTACGGCCATGCCCATGGCGAAGAGAAAGGCCGGGAAGATGATGTCCGAGAAGCCCATCATGTCCTCCTGGGCGGCGGCATGGTACATCCAGTGGGGGAGGTCTTTTACGCCCGCATATTCGTTTACCCAGAGCATCAGCAGCATGGTCAGCCCGCGGAATACATCCAGCGATTGGATTCTCACGGATTTGGCAGGAGTGTTCATCGTTTGTACGTTTGTTAGTAGAAGGAAAGGTTTTTGGGGGATACCCAGCGACAAAGATACTTTTTTTTAACAAATTGCAACCCTTCCGCCCGGTATTTTATGAAGACCGAACGGGGGGAAAACAGTAACTTTGTCTCGGTCTTGCCCGAAACACCCGAAGGGTTTCGGACAAGGGCGGGCAGGAATCAACCAATGTAACGACAAAAAGATGAAAATAGCAGTTCTCGGAGGAGGAAACATGGGCGGGGCGATAGCCGCCGGGGTGGTTGCGGCCGGATTGGCCGCCGGGCAGGACGTCTGCGTTACGCATGCGCGGGCGGCGCTGCTCGAACGTTTGGAAAAACAGCACGGCACGGTGCGCCTTCTCTCGGACAACCGGGAGGCGGTGCGCGGGGCGGATTACGTGTTCGTCGCGGTCAAGCCCTGGTTGGCCGAAGGCGTCCTGCGGGAAATCGCTTCGGAGCTCGACATGGAACGCCAGGCGGTCGCCTCGGTGGTGGCCGGGCTCTCCTTCGCCCGGATGAAAGAATACCTGGGTGCCGCGCCCGCATTGTTCCGCGTGATCCCCAATACGGCGGTGTCCATCGGGCAGAGCACGACTTTCATCAGTGCGGACGGCGCATCGCCGGCGCAGCAGGAAGAAATGATGGCGGTCTTCAGCGCTTTGGGGGAGGCCTTTCTGGTGCCCGAAGAGCAGATGACCGCCGTTACGGCGCTTTGCTCGTGCGGGATTGCCTATATCCTGCGCTACATCGGGGCTTCGGTCGAAGGGGCGGTCAAGATGGGACTCGACCCTTCGCAGGCGCTGCCGATGGTGCTCCAGACGGTGCGCGGGGCGGTAGGGCTGTTGCAGGCCAACGGAACGATGCCCCAGCAGGAGATCGACAAAGTAACCACGCCGGGAGGCATTACCCTCAAAGGCCTGGAGGCGATGGAGCGCGGAGGTTTTTCCGCGGCGGTGATCGACGGGCTGCTGGCCAGCAAGTAAAACCGGAGGGATGCGTTACGACAACGACTCGGTGCGCCGTCGCGACCGCCTGATGGACGAGCAGCGGGCGCGCGAACTTCTCCGCGAGGGGGAATACGGCGTGTTGTCCCTGTGCGAGGACGGGGTGCCATACGGCATCCCGATCAATTTCGTGTGGGACGGGCAGGATGCGATCTACCTCCATTGCGCTCCCCAGGGGCGGAAGTGGCGTTGTTTGTCCAGCCAGGATCGGGTGTCGTTCTGCGTGGTGGGGCGCACCCACGTCCTCTCCGCGCAGTTTACCACCGAGTACGAGAGCCTCGTGCTGTCCGGCACGGCCCGGGTGGTGGACGATCCGCAGCAAAAGCGCGAAGCCCTGAGGCGTTTGCTGGAGAAATATTCCCCGCAGGATGTCTCCACGGGGCTCAAGTACATGGAAAAATCCCTCCCCCGCACGGCAGTGTGGCGCTTGGAGATAGAAAGTTTTTCAGGCAAGTGCAAAAAAATACGAACTACGAAGTGAAAGACGCTTTGGAAAAAAAATACAAACGTATCGTCGTCAAGATAGGCAGCAACGTGCTCACCCGCGCGGACGGCACGCTCGATACCACGCGGATGTCCGCGCTGGTGGATCAGGTCGCTGAATTGATGGCCGGGGGCATGGAAGTGATCCTGGTCTCTTCGGGTGCGGTGGCGGCCGGGCGCAGCGAGGTCGTGCCCAAACCCCATCACCTCGACGCGGTGGGCAGCCGCCAGTTGTTTTCGGCGGTCGGACAGGGGAAGCTCATCGGGAAGTATTACGAACTTTTCCGCGAGCACGGCATCGTCTGCGGGCAGGTGCTTACCACCAAGGAGAGTTTCGGCACCCGGGAGCATTACCTGAACCAGCGCAACTGCATGGCGGTGATGCTGGAGAGCGGCGTAGTGCCGGTGGTCAACGAAAACGATACGATCTCGGTAACGGAGTTGATGTTCACCGACAACGACGAACTCTCGGGGCTGGTGGCCGCGATGATGGATGCCGAGGCACTGGTGATCCTGAGCAATATCGACGGGATCTACGACGGCGACCCTGCCGATCCGGCCTCCCGGGTTATCGAACGCATCCTGCCGGGTGAAAGCGACCTCTCGCGCTATGTCCAGTCGTCGCGTTCCTCGTTCGGGCGCGGAGGGATGCTCACCAAGAGCCGTATCGCCGCCAAGGTAGCCGGCGAGGGGACGGAGGTGATCATCGCCAACGGAAAGCGGGAGAACATCCTTTGCCGTTTGATGGGAGGAAAACAGGACGAGGGGACGCTTTGCACCCGTTTTGTCCCTGCTTCCACCCCCAAGAGCGCCATCAAGAAGTGGATCGCCCATTCGGAGAGTTTTGCCAAGGGGGAAATCCACATCAGCCCTCTGGCTTGCCAGGCCCTCACCGGGGAGAAGGCCACCAGCCTGCTGCCGATCGGGGTGAGCGAGATCCGGGGCGATTTCGAGAAGGACGACATCGTGCGGATCATTGCGCCCGACGGCCGTCAGATCGGCGTGGGACGCGTTTCCACCGGCAGTCAGCAGGCTCGGAGGCAGATGGGCCGCAAGGGCGGAAAGGCGCTGGTGCATTACGATTACCTGTGTTTGGACTGAAGAAAAAGAAACGAGCGATATGGAACTGAAACAGACTTTTGAGCGGGCGGTCGAGGCTTCACGGGCTTTGGCGTTGCTCGACGGGGAAAAGATCAACGAGGTGCTTTTGGCGTTGGCCGATGAAACCGAACGCCAAAGTGCGGCGATCCTCGAGGAGAACGCGCGCGATCTGGCGGCCAAGGACCCTTCCGATCCGATGTACGACCGCTTGATGCTCACCCCTGCGCGGATCGAGGGCATAGCGGACGACATCCGCCACGTGGCGGCCTTGCGCTCGCCCGTAGGGGAGGAGATAGCCCGCTGGACCCGTCCCAACGGGATGGAGATCGTCAAGGTGCGCGTGCCTTTCGGAGTGGTGGGCGTGATCTACGAGGCGCGTCCCAATGTGAGCTTCGATGTGTTTTCCCTGTGCTTCAAGACCTCGAACGCTTGTATCCTCAAAGGGGGATCGGATGCGGTGCATTCCAATGCGATGATCATCTCGATCATCAAGAAGGTGCTGTATTGTTGCGGGGTGCCGCAGGATGCGGTTACCTTGCTGCCCAACGACCGGGAGGCAACGGCCCGCTTGCTTACGGCTACCGATTATGTCGATCTGCTCATCCCCCGGGGGAGCGCTTCGCTGATCCGCTATGTGCGCGATAATGCCCATGTGCCGGTCATCGAGACGGGTGCCGGAGTATGCCATACGTATTTTTCGGCCGACGGCGATGTGAAAAAGGGGGCGGCGGTCATTTTCAACGCCAAGACCCGGCGCGTTTCGGTGTGCAATGCCCTGGATTGCCTGATCGTGCATTCTTCGCGTTTGGCCGATCTGCCGGCCCTGTGCGCCCCGCTAGCCAAAAAGGACGTGCAACTCCAGGCCGATCCGCGCGCGTACATGGCTTTGGAGGGCAAGTATCCCAAGGAGCTGCTCGTGGCGGCAGACGAGCACAGTTTCGGGACGGAGTTCCAGGACTATATCCTGGCCGTCAAAACGGTAGACGGCCTGGAGGAAGCCTTGGACCACATCGCGAAGTATTCGTCGGGGCACAGCGAGGCCATCCTGACGGAAAATCCGGCCACGGCAGTCGAGTTCCAGCGTCGGGTGGATGCGGCTTGCGTCTATGTCAATGTATCCACGGCCTTTACCGACGGGGGACAGTTCGGTTTCGGGGCGGAGATAGGGATCAGCACCCAGAAACTGCACGCCCGCGGACCGATGGGGCTGCCGGAGCTTACCAGCTACAAGTACCTGATCTGCGGCAACGGGCAGGTGCGAGAGC
>DVLY01000122.1 GCA_018715295.1 Candidatus Merdimorpha stercoravium
GCTAATAACTTCCTTAATTGCTGCTCATCATCTATAATCAGAATCCTTGACATGCTATCTATCCATAACCTTGCATCAAAGGTAACTAATTTTATGAGTTCATTTCATCTTCAGTAAAATCATAGGGATAAAACTTCTCTGCAATCTTTCGATCCAGGGTATCCCCTGTCGCACCCGATCCTGTCATTGGTGATTTCAGTGTAAATCTGTGTGGTGGCAATATTGTTTGCGTCCGAGCATTTTGCCGACCGTCTCCAACGTGAGTCCTGCGAGAGAGTTCCGGGGTCGAAAAGATGTATTTTGCCACATGCTGGGTCGGATTGAACGACAACCCGGCATGGTGTGCCACATACTGCAGGGACATATTCATGGATTTCCGATTTTTGACCGGAAATACGCAGTTTTCCGACAAGTGCAAGTGCCTGTACCTCTGAGTCGTTTGGCCACCGGCAACAACTTGACCCGGAATGGTGTCCCCGCTTTCTGGCAATGGTTCACGATCCACAGACCGTCCCGTTCATCCGTGTGAATATCGTCATGGGTGAGTTTCTTCACATCGGCATAGGCAAGCCCCGTGAAGCAGCAAAACACGGATATATCCTGGACGACAGCTGTCTTGTGATTGGGAACGTAGACCTTCATCACGGCCTGCAGTTCCGATTCGGAAAGGAAACGTCGGTCGCGATAAGCTACGTTGATATGGAAACTTGCAAACGGATCGGAAGTGATCCGGCCGTTGCTGAAAATAGTATAGGTCATCAGTCCCGGTTTCTTGACCGGCAGTATGGATACTGCCGGAAAGCATATGACAGGCGGCCGAGAGATACTGTTCGGTCTGCCGTTTCAGATAGAACAAAACCTTGAAAGTGCTTCCCGCCCTTCTTCACCCGCACACGCGGACTTGTCCGACAGAGCAACTACTTCAACCCCACCGTACTTGTCTAAAATTCCTCCCGAGCCCCGGTCTCTCTTTCTCTCAAAATAGTTCTTATGACAGCCCAGACACCCCGTCAGCGTCTTTTCTCCTTTTCGATGAAATGGTGCAGGACGATTTCCGAAAAACGGCGTTCGTATTTTTCCTTTTCAAACCAGTTGTTGTACGAAGGCTTGAGGATCTCGATGATGTATTCGTTGGCCACATCGAGGTCCGTGAGCGAGAAAATATACCGTACCGCCGCCTCGAACGCTTCGGCATCGCCGTCGAACAAATTGTTGATGAAGGCGATCCGGTCGTTCATGTCCATCCGGACATTGCTGCGGGCCAATATTTCGTTGAGCGAAGGACGCCGCACCTGCTCCTTCTCGGCAGCTATCTGATTGATCGTCGGACGCGGTTCCTCTCCCTGAAACGAAGGTTCCGGCTCGGCCGGAGCAACCGGAGCCTCGGACTGTGGTCCTTCCTGAGGCTGCATGTCAATAGCATCGTCTCCAAGCTGCACTTCGGCGGCTTCCTCCGGCTGGACAGCCGTCCCGACCTGTTCCGAAGAAACTTCATCCTGCCCGATCGGTACGCACTCGACCTCCGTCTCCTCAATGACCGACGAAGCCGAGAGGGATTCCTCATCGTCGGAGGAAACCTCTTCTTCCTCCTCGCGAATCACCTGGAAAGAAAAGAAAGATGCCGATATTTCCCCCTCCTCATCGGGGAATGATGCCTTCACAGGCTCCTCCATGGGTTTTTCAGCTGTTTCCTGTGCCTGGGGTAGCGGGCCTTCCGGGTCGGACGACGGGGACGGCGACGCAGCGACGGACGTTTCCTCCGGCAGCGGGCCTTCCGGATCGAGCGACGGGGACGGCGGCGCAGCGACGGACGTTTCCTCCGGCAGCGGGCCTTCCGGGTCGAACGACGGGGACGACGGCGCTGCGGCTGTTGCGGGAAGTTCTTCGAAAAGGTCCTCATCGGGATCGAAGTCCAGTTCCTGGGTAAAGAAGTCTTCGCCGAAGAGCGATTGTTGGAATTCGTCGTAGTCCTTTCCACGGGATTTCCCGGAAGAAGACTTTCCTCCGGTAGAAACTGTTGCAGGGGACTTGGGGGCAGAGACGATCGTTTCCTCGTCCCTTTCGACGGGTTCTTCGGCCAAGAGTCCCTCTGCCGGAGCGACCGGGACTTCCTGTGGGGATTCCGGCACGGGCTGCGGGGCATCATTTTCCCGCGGTGCGGACTCGTGGGATACGACAGAGGGCTTCTCGGGGGCTGGCGATTCCTCGACGGGAGGCGGTGGAGTTTGGTCTTCCATCGTTTCCTGAAGCTCCTCCAGAAGCCCGTCGGTGTAACGGAGGACCGTCAATTTTTCGTACAAAACGCGCGCCTGCCCCTGAAGCGAGGAAAGTTCCTGCTCCGGGGTATCGAGAATCCGGCGGGCGAGATCCCGCAACTCTTGGTATAACAATGATTTCATCGGTCGTCTGGCAAAATGGCTGCTGATCCCGGCAGCGGGAAAAACAACAGGTAAATATAACGACTTTTCCCCGGACGACCAACAATAAATCCGGGCGCAGAGAGGCTTTACCACATTTTTGCGTACATTTGTCCCGTGGGCAAAAAACACCCTGAAAAAAGTAAAGACGATGACGACTTTGGCTATCCTTTGGGACCCCGCGCTGGGCATAGATTTGGGAGTATATACCTTGCGGTTCTACAGTCTGATGTGGTTCGCGGCCTTTATCTGCGGGGTGTGGCTGATGACCCGCGTGGGACGGCGCGACGGTTTGACGGACGACCAGCTGACCGCCATGCTGTTCTACGTGTTTTTCGGGACCTTGATCGGAGCGCGGCTGGGGCATTGCGTGTTTTACGAATGGGGATACTACAAGGACCATCTGTTGGAGATGATCCTTCCGGTGCAGTTCTCCCCGACGTTCCGCATCACGGGCTACGAAGGCTTGGCCAGCCACGGGGCAGCCATCGGGATCGTCGTGGCGATGCTCCTGTTTGCCCGGAAGGTCAAAAAGCCTTTCCTGTGGGTGATGGACAGGTTGTGCATGGCAGTGGCTCTGGGCGGGGTGTTTATCCGGCTGGGCAACTTCTTCAATTCGGAGATCATCGGAAAACCGACCGGTTCGTCCTTCGGGGTGATCTTCAAACGCCTGGGAGAGGACTTTCCCCGCCATCCGGCCCAACTCTACGAGGCCTTCGGGTATCTGATCCTGTTTTTCGTCCTGTGGGTTCTCTACAAAAAGGGATACGGGCAAAAAGTCGGCTTCCTCTTCGGGATATTCCTGATCGCACTTTTCACGATCCGCTTTGTCATCGAATTTTTCAAGGAAAACCAAGTGGCTTTCGAGGATGCCTTGCCCCTGAACATGGGACAACTGCTCAGCATTCCCTTCATCCTGGCCGGAGGGGTGATCCTGTATTTCGCACAGAAACAATCGCACAAACTGTAAAAACTTTCAAAAGCTATGAACAAGAAAAAGAAACAGTTTTGGTTGAGCGCCGCCGCCATCGCATTGGCGGTAGTATTCGTACTGGGGTATCTGTTCATTTCGTTCTTCGACGAAGCAGCACCGGGATTCCAAACGGAGCAGACCACGCACATCGACATCCCCTTCCGCGCGGACGGAACGGTAACTATCAGCAACCCGCAGGGAGAAGAGCTTTACCGCGGTACGATCGAGATCGCCTCGACCGACCAACAACGCGAACAGGGGCTGATGTACCGCGATTCGCTGGGAGCCGACCAGGGAATGCTGTTCGTATTCCCCGCAGAAGCTCCACAGGCCTTCTGGATGAAAAACACACGGATACCACTCGACATCCTCTACATCGGGGCAAACGGCACGATCGTAAGTATCGCGGAAAATGCCCGGCCGTACGACGAGACTTCCCTTCCCTCGCAGGCTCCGGCGCAGTACGTACTGGAGATTCCCGGCGGGATGTGCGCCGCACGCGGCATCCAGGCGGGCGATTCGGTAAGCTGGACGCAGGACTAACCTCCTTTGGCCTTAGAAAGAAAAGAAAAACAGATGAGCATCAGTTGGCTTTACCTGTTGCTGGCCAGTATTTTTGAAATCGGCTGGCCGCTGGGCTTCAAGCTCTCGCACGGGTCGCCCCACAAAGTGCTGTGGATCGCCGTAGCGGTGGTGAGCATGGCGCTGAGTGGGTATTTCCTCTACCTGGCGCAGAAGACGATCCCGGTGGGAACGGCCTATGTGGTATGGACGGGGATCGGCGCAGTAGGAACCCTACTGATCGGTATCCTGTGCTTTGGCGACAGCGCGAGCATGCTGCGGCTCTTTTCCGCACTGCTGATTATCGTGGGGGTGATCGGGATCAAAATCGCTTCGTAAAAACATATACCGCAACCGGTGCGGGCAAGCGGGGGGCGCCTTCGGCGCCCCCCGCTTGCCCGCACCGG
>DVLY01000123.1 GCA_018715295.1 Candidatus Merdimorpha stercoravium
AGGTAGCCTGCGGAAAGTCCGGGGCAAAGAAGTGTGCCGGGAACACCGTCGGGGGAATTTTCCCAAGATAAATTTTCGCAATATTAATACTTTCAGTAAATTTGCCGCGCCGGTGTACAGACCGGAAAAAACGAGTAATAACCAATTTTGCTGAATAAACAATGAGTTTGAAAATCGTAGTACTGGCCAAGCAGGTCCCGGATACCCGGAATGTGGGCAAGGATGCCATGAAGGCCGACGGCACCATCAACCGTGCCGCCCTGCCGGCTATTTTCAACCCCGAAGACCTCAATGCGCTCGAACAGGCGCTCCGCATCAAGGACGCGCACCCCGGATCGACGGTTACCCTGTTGACCATGGGGCCGGCTCGTGCAGCCGACATCATCCGCGAAGGGCTCTTCCGCGGTGCGGACGGAGGGTATCTGCTGACCGACCGCGCCTTTGCCGGCGCCGATACGCTGGCCACCTCCTACGCATTGGCCACCGCTATCCGCAAGATCAAGGATTTCGACCTGATCGTGGGCGGCCGTCAGGCCATCGACGGGGATACGGCTCAGGTAGGCCCGCAGGTGGCCGAGAAACTGGGCATCCCGCAGGTAACGTATGCCGAGGAGATCCTGAAAGTGGAAGACGGCCGGGCTACCATCAAGCGCCGTATCGACGGTGGAGTAGAGGTCGTGGTCGCCCCGCTGCCGCTGGTGGTAACGGTCAACGGTTCGGCAGCCCCCTGCCGCCCGCGCAACGCCAGACTCGTTCAGAAATACAAACACGCCAAGACGGTTACCGAGAAACAGCAGGGTACCCTGGATTACACCGACCTGTACGACAAGCGCGACTACCTCAACCTGACGGAATGGAGCGTAGCCGATGTCGAAGGCGACCTGCAACAGTGCGGTCTGGCCGGTTCGCCCACCAAGGTAAAGACGGTGGAGAACATCGTTTTCCAGGCGAAGGAAAGCAAGACCATCACGGCCTCCGACGCCGAGGTGGAAGCTCTGGTCAAGGAACTTCTGGCCAATCACACGATCGGTTAACCCTGCAAAAACAACGAGAAAGACATGAATAACTTATTTGTATATTGTGAGATAGAAGGCGGCACGGTGCGCGAGGTAAGTCTCGAACTGCTCACCAAAGGCCGTTCGCTGGCCGACCGTCTGGGTTGCAAACTGGAGGCCATCGTCATCGGGGAACACCTCGAAGGCATCGAAAAACAAGTCATGAAGTACGGCGTGGATGTCCTGCACGTGTTCGACGGCAAGGGACTGGCTCCTTACACTTCGCTGCCCCACACCTCGGCTCTGGTCAACCTGTTCAAGGAGGAAAAACCCCAGATCTGCCTGATGGGTGCCACCGTGATAGGCCGCGACCTCGGTCCGCGCGTATCCTCGGCCCTCAAGAGCGGTCTGACGGCCGACTGCACCGCACTGGAGATCGGCGACCACGAGGACAAGAAAGTCGGCAAGTCGTACCAGAATCTTCTCTACCAGATCCGTCCGGCCTTCGGCGGCAACATCGTCGCTACGATCGTCAACCCGGAAAACCGCCCGCAGATGGCTACCGTCCGCGAAGGCGTGATGAAGAAACAGGTGCTCTCCGAGAGCTACCAGGGCGAGATCAAACGCCACGACGTCAAGAAATACATCCCCGATACGGACTTCGTGGTCGAGGTGATCGAACGCCACGTGGAAAAATCGAAGGTCAACATCAAAGGATCGCCCATCATCGTGGCCGGCGGTTACGGAATGGGTTCCAAGGAAAACTTCAAGATGCTCTTCGAATTGGCCGACGTGCTGAAAGCCGAAGTGGGTGCTTCGCGCGCTGCGGTGGATGCCGGTTTTTGTGAGCACGACCGTCAGATCGGTCAGACGGGTGTTACGGTGCGTCCCAAACTGTACATCGCGTGCGGTATCTCGGGACAGATCCAGCACATCGCCGGTATGCAGGAGAGTTCGATGGTCGTCTCCATCAACAGCGACCCTGCTGCGCCCATCAACTCCATCGCCGACTATGTGATCGTCGGTTCGGTCGAGGAAGTGATCCCCAAACTGATCAAGTATTACAAACAAAATTCGAAGTAAGAAAATGGCAAACTTTTATACCGATACCCCGGAACTGAAATTCCAGCTCTCGCACCCTCTGATGAAGCGGGTGGTCGAGCTCAAAGAACGCGGATTCGCCGACAAGGATGCTTACGATTACGCCCCGGTGGATCATGAAGACGCCATCGACAGCTACGATAAGGTGCTGGAGATCGTCGGCGAGATCTGCGCCGAGGTCGTAGCGCCCAACGCCGAAGGGGTCGATCACGAAGGTCCGAAGGTAGTGGACGGACACGTGGAGTACGCTTCGGGCACGCAGGAAAATCTCAAGGCCACCATCGACGCGGGGTTGATGGGTCTTTCGATGCCCCGTCGTTACGGCGGATTGAATTTCCCGAATACTCCCTACCTGATGGCTGCCGATGTGGTTTCGCGTGCCGATGCCAGTTTCGAAAACCTGTGGGCATTGCAGGATTGCGCCGAGACGCTCTACGAATTCGGCAACGAAGACCAGCGTTCGCGTTTCCTGCCGCGCATCTGCGCCGGAGAAACGATGTCGATGGACCTGACCGAGCCGGATGCCGGTAGCGACCTGCAGTCCGTCATGCTGCGTGCCACGTACAGCGAGAAGGACGGTTGCTGGCTGCTCAACGGTGTAAAACGCTTTATCACCAACGGCGACTCCAACATCCACCTGGTGCTGGCCCGCAGCGAGGAAGGCACCAAGGACGGCCGCGGCCTTTCGATGTTCATCTACGACCGCAACCAGGGCGGGGTTACCGTACGTCGTATCGAAAACAAGATGGGTATCAAGGGTTCGCCCACCTGCGAACTGGTGTACAAGAACGCCAAAGCCGAACTTTGCGGCGAACGCCGTCTGGGTCTGATCAAGTACGTGATGGCGCTGATGAACGGTGCCCGTCTGGGTATTGCGGCTCAGTCCGTAGGTATCTCGCAGGCAGCCTACAACGAGGCTCTGGCTTATGCCAAGGATCGCAAGCAGTTCGGCAAGGCCATCATCGAATTCCCGGCCGTATACGACATGCTTTCCACGATGAAAGCCAAACTCGACGCTTCGCGCGCCCTGCTGTACGAGACCTCGCGCTATGTGGATGTGTACAAATCGCTGGACGACATCGCCCGCGAACGCAAGCTCACCCCCGAGGAAAAGGCCGAGCAGAAGCAGTATTCCCGCTATGCGGATTCCTTCACGCCCCTTTCCAAGGGAATGGGCAGCGAATTTGCCAACCAGAATGCCTACGACTGCATTCAGGTGCATGGCGGTTCGGGCTTCATGAAGGACTACACGTGCGAGCGTCTGTACCGCGATGCGCGCATCACCTCGATCTACGAGGGTACCACCCAGTTGCAGGTGGTAGCTGCCATCCGCTACGTTACCACGCGCGCTTATCTGGCCCGCATGCGCGATTTTGAGCAGACCACGCAGGCGGCCCCCGAATTTGAAGGGCTGATGAACCGCATCAAAGCCATGACCGATCTCTATGAACGGACCATCGACAAGGTAACCGAAACCAAGGATGGCGAGCAGATCGACTTCTTCGCCCGTCGTCTGGTGGAAATGTCGGCCTACATCATCATGGCACACCTGTTGGTACGCGACGCTTCGTGGAATGCCGAACTGTTCGGCGGATCGGCCAATGTGTTTACCCGTTGGGCCGAAGCCGAAGTGGAGAAGCATGCCAACTTCATCGGGAGCTTCTCTTCCGACGAGATCGCATTCTACCGCAAGTAATCCCGCTTCCGGGGGGTGGGGTGGAAATGCCCGCTTC
>DVLY01000124.1 GCA_018715295.1 Candidatus Merdimorpha stercoravium
AAGTTTTTCCTCGCGGGTTTTTTCGGATGGCCTCCTGTTTTGGGCGAAGCCGAAGGGAAACCGGAAAATTCTTTTCCGGAAGTTCCGGGGGAGGTCTTCCGGCGGGGTCGATAGGGGACAGGGGACTTTCCGGAGAAGATATTTCGCCGGAGATTTTGGGGGTTGGCCGGGTTTGATTAATTTTGCAGATCGTTAGCGAAAACCGCTCGACAATACGAAAGAAACGCAATGGCAAGGTGCCTTCTGCGGGAGAAAAACCTCCTTCGGAGGGACTTTGCGATAAAAATCAGAATAGACCATGAATTACAATCATCGGGAGATCGAACGCAAATGGCGGAAATATTGGGCGGAACACAAGACGTATGCCGCCTCGAACGATTCGCCCCTGCCCAAGTACTACGTGTTGGACATGTTCCCCTATCCTTCGGGAGCCGGACTGCACGTGGGACACCCCCTGGGGTACATCGCATCCGATATTTACGCCCGCTACAAACGCCACAAGGGTTTCAACGTGCTGCATCCCATGGGGTACGACGCCTTCGGGTTGCCGGCCGAGCAGTACGCTATCCAGACCGGGCAGCACCCGGCGATCACCACCCAGCAGAACATCGACCGCTACCGTTCGCAGCTGGACCTGATCGGGCTTTCGTTCGACTGGGACCGCGAGGTGCGCACCTGCGACCCGGAGTACTACCGCTGGACGCAGTGGATCTTTATGCAGTTGTACAATTCGTGGTACGATAACGCCGCAAACAAAGCACGCCCCATCCGCGATCTGGAGGCCATCTTCGAGAAAGAAGGCAACGGCTCGGTCGATGCGGCATGCGACGACGACGCGCCTTTCTTTACGGCCGAGCAGTGGAAAGGGTTCGACGAACGCGCCCGTTACGAGATCCTCTCGAAGTACCGCCTGACTTATCTGAGCGAGGCGGTGGTGAACTGGTGCCCCGGGTTGGGTACGGTGCTGGCCAACGATGAGGTCAAGGACGGGCTTTCCGAACGCGGAGGCTTCCCGGTGGAGCGGAAAAGCATGCTCCAGTGGAGCATGCGCATCACGGCCTATGCCCAGCGTCTGCTGGATGGCTTGGAGACGATCGACTGGTCGGAATCGCTCAAGGAATCCCAACGTTACTGGATCGGTCGCTCGGAAGGGGCGGCGATCTGGTTCGATATAGCCGGAACGGACAAAAAATTCGAAATCTTCACCACGCGTCCCGATACGATTTTCGGCATCACGTTCATGACCCTGGCGCCCGAGCATCCGCTGGTCGAGCAGATCACCACGCCCGAGCAGCGCGAGCAGGTGCAGCAGTACGTCCGGGAGACCTCCATGCGTTCCGAGCGCGAGCGGATGGCCGACGTAGGACGCATCAGCGGAGTATTTACCGGGGCGTATGCCGTGCATCCGTTCACCGGGAAGCACATCCCGATCTACATCGGCGACTATGTCCTGGCCGGTTACGGCACGGGCGCAGTGATGGCTGTCCCGGCCGGGGATACGCGCGACTATGCTTTCGCCAAGCATTTCGGGATACCGATCCTGCCCATCGTCAAGGACAAGGACATTTCGCAGGAGGCCTACACCGGAAAGGACGGCATCTACCTCCACGACTTTATCCAGGGCGATGATTATCCTACGGCGGTGCGCAAGGTGATCGACCGTCTGGAACAGATGCACCTCGGGCGTGGAAAGATCCAGTACCGGATGCGCGATGCGGTATTCTCCCGTCAGCGCTACTGGGGCGAACCCTTCCCGGTTTACTACAAGGACGGCATTCCGCATCTGCTGGATGAAAAGGACCTGCCGGTGCTGCTGCCCCAGGTGGACAAGTACCTGCCTACCGAAACGGGCGAACCTCCCCTGGGCAATGCCAAAGGTTGGACTTCGCCGCAGGGTTACCCGATGGAACTCAATACGATGCCCGGATGGGCCGGTTCGTCGTGGTACTTCCTCCGCTACATGGATCCCCATAACGACAAGGCGCTCGCCTCGCCCCAGGCCATCGCTTACTGGCGCGATGTCGATCTGTATGTGGGCGGTTCGGAACACGCCACCGGGCACTTGTTGTATTCCCGTTTCTGGCACAAGTTCCTGCACGACATGGGCATCGTGCCGACCGAAGAACCGTTCCGCAAGCTCATCAACCAAGGCATGATCCTCGGTACTTCCGCTTTCGTCTATCGCATCAACGGGACCAATACGTTCGTCTCCCTGGGCAAGAAGGATGCTTACCAGACCACGGCCCTGCATGCCGACGTGTCGCTGGTACAGAACAACGTACTCGATGTCGAAGCCTTCAAGAAATGGCGCCCGGAGTATGCCGACGCGCAGTTTATCCTGGAGGACGACGGCCGTTACCTCTGCGGGTCGGAGACCGAGAAGATGTCCAAGTCCAAGTTCAACGTGGTCAATCCCGACGATGTGGTCGAGAATTACGGTGCGGATACCCTTCGCCTCTACGAGATGTTCCTCGGCCCGATCGAACAGTCCAAACCCTGGAAGACGGAAGGCATCAGCGGAGTATATACGTTCCTGAAGAAGTTGTGGAAACTGTATTTCGATGACCAGGGTTGCGTGGTAACGGACCAGAAGCCTACCGCGGCTGAATACAAGTCGCTCCACAAGGCCATCAAGAAAGTAAACGAGGATATCGAGGCCTTCTCGTTCAATACTTCGGTAAGTGCGTTCATGATCGCCGTGAACGAATTGAAGGATTGCCACAAGCGGGAGATCCTCGAACCGCTCGCCGTGCTCATCTCGCCGTTTGCCCCGCATATCGCCGAGGAGTTGTGGCACGCGTTGGGACACGAAGACACCGTAACCCGCCAGCCGTATCCCCAGGCAGAAGAAAGCCATCTGGTGGAGACCTCGTTCGAATATCCGGTGATGGTGCGCGGGAAACTGCGTTTCAAGGCCGAATACGAACTTTCCGCTACTCCCGAGCAAGTCGAGGCTGCCATTCGGGTCGATCCTCGCTTGGCCGAGGCCTTGAAAGGCGCTGAGGTAAAGCGGGTAGTGGTCGTCCCGGGCCGGATCATCAACATCGTCATCTGACAGCTATCCGTGCGGGCGGGCAGTCAAAAGGCCGGAGGCGGAGCCTCCGGCC
>DVLY01000125.1 GCA_018715295.1 Candidatus Merdimorpha stercoravium
ACGCATATTTTTTGCAAACAGTTATGTCGTTTTTCGCCCTTCCCCGGTTCTCCATGGTGTTCTCCTTTCGCCATACAAACTTCTTTCCAAAGGAAACAAAAACCAGGAAATAAGGAAGACCGTTCCCTTGCATCTTCCTGAAAACCGCTCTTTCACCCACACCGTTTTCCTGGGGCAATGCCGATTTTCTCCCGTGCGACGCCCCTCGCCCCCCTTTGCGAAAAACTCAACGCCGGATGAACAATTCTATCCGCGCGACTTCCAAGCGTTCCTTGAGCCAGGTTTCCACTTTTTCCGCATGCCCCTTTTCCATCCCCTGCCGGGAATACAACACCACCAACAGAACAGGGGTGGACGCTCCGGCCTCGGAGGGGCTTGCCACCGAACTGCGCGCTACCGACAACGAATCCACCTCCGGGAAGAGGGCATACACCTCGGCGGCGATCTTGCTCACCGGCAATTCTTCGCGGCGTCGCTGGGACAGTTCGGATTGCAACACGGCGATCAGCGAATCCTTCCGATGGTTTTCCCGGGCATTGCCCCGGTAATAGGACATGAACGAAGCTGCGGATATCTTTTCCCGCTCCTTTGCTCCGGCAGGGTCGGACACATTGACCACCTCGAGCGAGGTTTCCGACAGACCGTACTGCGCCATCCGATCCCGCAAACGCACGCACTACGAAGAATCGACCGGGGTACCGATCACAAATACCTTCAAGGTTTTGTTCCCTTGCGGATCGGCCGAGAGTTCCTTGGACAAGACTTGCGAATCGGGCAGATCGAACGCCGTGGCGACAAACCGGTTTACACTGTCCTCGTACACCGTATTTTTGACCAGCCTGTATGCCAGGAAAATACTCGGAGCGATGATCACGACCGTTACCAGCGCGATGATCCGTTTGGTCAGGCGCTGCTTGTCGGTATGCACCTCCACCACGGGATATTTCAACAGTTTGGCCACCCGGAATGTCCCCAGGGCGATCATAACACTGTTGATGATATAGAGGTAAAGCGCTCCTGCGAAATACTGCACGCTCCCCACCGCCAGCCCGAACCCTGCCGTACACAACGGGGGCATCAACGCCGTGGCAATGGCCACTCCGGCGATCGGGTTGCCCTTTTCCCGGGAAGCTACCGCCACCATTCCGATGATGCCTCCGGCCAAAGCGATCAACACGTCCCAGATCGTAGGCGAAGTGCGGGCCAACAGTTCGGACTGTGCTTCGGCCAAAGGAGTCAGGCAGAAATATAACCACGAGGTGGCAATGCTGAACAGGGTGGCAATAAGCAGGTTCTTGAACAACTTTTTGATCAAGGGGAAATCGTACTGCGCCGTTCCGAGCCCTACGCCCAGGATAGGCCCCATCAGCGGCGAGATGAGCATCGCCCCGATGATCACCGCCGTAGAATTGACTTTCAAGCCGATCGAAGCGATGAGCGTAGCAAAGATCAAGGTCCACAGATTGACCCCTTTGAACATCACCCCGCGCCGTACCGCATCGATAGTGTTCTGCTCATAATCCGTATCGCCGCGCAGACTGAAACGTTCCTTGAGGAATCTTTTGACGGCCATCCATATTTCTCTCATCCGTATCCGTTTTTTAATCCGATGAGCAAAGATAGTGAAAGGCGAGTGCAAAGCCGAGGGGGAAAACGGAGTTTTTCCCCGAGGGATTTGCCGAGCCGCATCCTGTCTTATCCAAAGATAAGTGAAAGCCTCGGCCCAACCTACACAAGAAAGAGAGAAAAAAACACACCCCCGAAAGATCTATTCCTTGAGAGTATACCGAAGCAATATCGGATTGCTGTCCTCCTCCAGACGTTCGAGGATCGCGCTGTTTTTTTCATCCAAAACCTTTTCATTGACATACTTTCCCACTTCGCTTACCCCACACAAACGATACGCACGACCCTGCTCCTGTCCCACATCGGGAAACACATAGACCCCCTCCTGCAACCCATCGACCACGCAGGCTTCCTGGGTCTTCCGGTCGAACACCAACAGAGGATACCGTTTGTCATGCCGACCGGCGAACATCATCCTCCCGGCCGTATACATAGGCACCGAAGCTATATTGATGTATTTGTCGTCGCTATCGAACAGATAGTCGATCTGCTGCGAAGACGTCCTGGTGTCGGTCGGAGCCAGGTAATAATCCTCGATGCACCCGTACTTCCCGAAATCGAACCTTTTTTCCGGGACGAAATACTCTCCATCGTACCGGTATATCGTATAGAGGTACGGAAGGGCGAGCAAGACCTCGTCATCGACCCGGGAAAACGGATGGGACGTCGATATGTAACTGGTTTGCAAGACAATCTCCGGAATGTCCAACTTCTGACGATAGAGCGAATCGGTCGAAAAATCGTAAAAAAACAGTTGCCCCCTGTTTTCCGTCCCTTTGGGAACATAACCGGAAAAAAACACGTATTTGTCGGCCGAAAGCGGGAAGAAATAATTCACCCCGAAGACCGAACCCCACTTGGAGCGCAGATCGGCCGAAGCCACCCTGGTCCGACTCGCCCAATCGTAAACCGACAGCCGCCCGATGGTCGGCTCATAAACCGTCAGCATCCCCGTATAAGGATTGATATGGCAGTCGCTTATCATGAGATGGTCATCCGGTCCTTCGCCCACTTGGTAAAAACGGTCGATGAAATGCCCGTCTTTCGCATCGAAACGAAAGATGCCCTTTCCCGATCCCGATCCCGGATAAAGCAGCAAAAGCGTATCCCGATAGAGTTCTATCCGTTGGGGATAGTCCGCAACGACCGAACTGTCGGTGGTTTCCAAAGGGATAAGATCGACCCTTTCAAAGTAGTCGAAGAAACTTTTCTGCCGGGCATTCTCCACCTCGAAACGAACCACATCCCGGGAAGCTTCCTCTTCCTTTCCCGCAGTACAGGCCGCCAGCAGCCCCGCAAAAAACAATACTGGAAAAAGATGTTTCATAGCCTCAAAAGTGTTTCAGACAATACTCGGACAAAAAGGCACGCCCCCTTTCCTCCCCGATCGTCCGATCGGGAAACTCCGCTCTG
>DVLY01000126.1 GCA_018715295.1 Candidatus Merdimorpha stercoravium
CCTGACGGATATGATTCCAACGAGCAAAATTACAAAAAAAACCGAACGCGCCTCCGGGACAAACGCTAAACTTGTCGGCAATACACCTAAATAAAGGTTAAAGTCCGCCCTTTTTCGGATTTGGACACACACTGCCCGGGAAAATCCTCTTGCCCCTTCCCGGTCCCTCCTTTTCCAAGAAGCGTTTTTCAAAAAAAGCATCTGAAATATTGGACTTTGCAGGCATTTTTCGTATTTTCGCAGTCCGTCCGCCACCGGACGACAACCACATTTCCCCGTTACCCGTTACATGGACGCATTCATTCCTTATTTTTCGGACGGTGCATGGTTTCTGTTGCGCGAAGCCCACCTGACCACCCTCACCCTGCTCATTCTGCTCTTTTTCGTATACAGCCTCGCCGACTACCGGCGCGCCCTGATGCTCTCGGTGGTCTTCGCCGCGGCCACCCTGGTCGGAATGGTTCTCTCGGCCAGCGAACTGTTCCACCTGCGCGCAGCCCTGACCGCCTTTCTGCTGCCTTTCCTGGCCACGCTTCTGGCCATTTCCAACATTCTGGGCGCCGGAGCCAAACACTCCGCCATCCTGGAAAAAACCGGATACGCCATCGACATCCTCTTCGGGATCGTCCTCGGGCTGTCGATAGGCAGCGGCTACGGACAGGCGGACGGCACGGTATTCCCCCTGCTGTGCTTCGCGCTCGGACTGGCGGTCGGGGTCATCCTCGCCGCGCTGGTCGTGCTGTGCATCTCGTCGCTGGCGGCCTTTTTCGGGGTAAACCGCCGGGACTACATCCTAGTGCTCTCCTCGATCGCCATCGGGCTGATGATCCCCCTGCTCCTCCGCACCTTCCCCTTCACCCTGCGATAACACTCTCTCAAAAAACATATTTGCGATGATCGACCTCAAAAAACTCCGAAAAGACCATAAGATCACCCAAAAGGCCCTCTGCACCCTTCTGGGGATGAGCCAGCCGCACCTCTCGCTGGTAGAAAACGGCAAACTCCGCCTCTCCGAACAGCGGCAAACCCTGCTGGCCGAGCATTTCGGCGACCTGGCTCCCTACCAAAGGGACGAGGCGGCTGCGGAAAAAAAGGCCGAAAAATCGTCGAAAGGCGCTCCCCGGAAAAGCGGGCAAGACCGGGAGAAACAGCGCAAGTTCGACCGCGCCTACATGCGCATGGCCGCCGTCTGGGCCGAGCTCTCGCACTGCAACCGCAAGAAAGTCGGCGCCTTGATCGTCAAAGACCGCAAGATCATCTCGGACGGCTACAACGGCACTCCGACCGGCTTTGAAAACGCGTGCGAGGACGAAAACAACCAGACCAAATGGTACGTGCTCCACGCCGAGGCCAACGCCATCCTCAAGATCGCGGCCTCGACCCAGTCGTGCGAGGGGGCGACTCTCTACGTAACCATGTCGCCCTGCCGCGAATGCAGCAAGCTCATCCACCAGGCCGGCATCCGGCGCGTGGTGTACCGCCATGGTTACTCGGATACCGAAGGGCTGGATTTCCTCCGCTCGGCCGGGGTGGAAGTCGAACAACTCGACGAAGAAAAAGAATGAGGTTTTTGCTTTGAACCCCGGCTTTTTTTTCGTTTATTTGCCCTCGTTTGCACGGAGCCTTCCCGTGCGGGATCGAAAAAACAATACACACGCAAACAGCCCCTTCGGGGCGAAATAAAACGATTTTCTCTATGTTAGAAACAACCAAAGTCAAAGAACTGGAACAAGTGGTCATCCGCTTTTCCGGCGACTCGGGCGACGGCATGCAGTTGGTAGGCAACATGTTCTCCAACCTCTCGGCTTTCATCGGGAACAGCATCTCCACCTTCCCGGACTATCCGGCCGAGGTGCGCGCGCCCAAAGGCACCCTGAGCGGCGTATCGGGCTTCCAGGTACACCTGGGCGCCGAAGGAGTGTACACCCCCGGCGACAAGGCCGACGTGCTGGTGGCCATGAACCCCGCCGCCTTGAAGGTCAATGTCAAAAACATCAAGAAGAACGCCGTGGTGATCTTCGACACGGATTCGTTCCTGAAGAGCGACCTGGAAAAGGCCCTCTTTACCACCAACGACCCCTTCGCCGAACTCGGCCTGGGTTCGGTGCAGCAGGTACCCGTGCCCATGACCTCGATGGTCAAGCACGCTGTAGAAGGCACCGGTCTGGATGCCAAGGCTGCCATGAAGAGCAAAAACATGTTTGCCCTGGGTCTGATCTGCTGGTTGTTCGACCGGCCGCTGGAGCGCGCCATCCTGATGCTGCAAAACAAATTCGGCAAAAAGCCCAGCGTACTGGAGGCCAACATCAAGGTGCTGACCGACGGGTACAACTACGGCAACAACATCCACGCCTCGGTATCCACCTTCCGCATCGAAGGCCACGCCAGCCAGCCGGGTATCTACACCGACATCAACGGCAACAAGGCTACGGCCTACGGTTTGGTAGCGGCTGCTGAAAAAGCCCACTTGCCGCTCTTTTTGGGCAGCTACCCCATCACCCCGGCTACGGACATCCTGCACGAATTGGCCAAACTGAAAGAACTCAACGTCAAGACCGTACAGGCCGAAGACGAAATTGCCGGCATCTGCACCGCCATCGGAGCCTCGTTCGCCGGCGACCTGGCCGCTACCAGCACCTCGGGTCCTGGCCTGGCGCTCAAGAGCGAAGCCATCGGCCTGGCTGTAATGGCCGAACTGCCGCTGGTGGTGGTGGACGTACAGCGCGGAGGTCCTTCCACCGGTCTTCCCACCAAGAGCGAGCAGACCGACCTGTTGCAGGCGCTCTTCGGCCGCAACGGGGAATCGCCCGTCGTGGTGGTAGCCGCCGCTACTCCGACCGACTGCTTCGAGATGGCCTACAAAGCGGCCAAGATCGCTTTGGAGCACATGACGCCCGTCATCCTGCTCACCGACGCGTTCATCGCCAACGGCTCCTCCGCATGGCGCGTACCGAACCTGGCCGAATACCCGGACATCCGCCCGAACTACGTCCGTCCGGAGATGCTGGAAAAAGGCTGGAAACCTTACCTGCGCGACGAAAAGACGATGGTGCGCTACTGGGCACTGCCGGGCATGGAAGGCTTCATGCACCGTTTGGGCGGTCTGGAAAAAGACTACACCACTTCGGCCATTTCGACCGACCCGGCCAACCACCAGAAGATGGTCGATGCCCGCAAGGCCAA
>DVLY01000007.1 GCA_018715295.1 Candidatus Merdimorpha stercoravium
TTTCAGTAGTTCTCTTTCAGTTATATTTTCCGATACGCCGACGCTTCCCCTGGGCGAGCCGTACAAGGTTTACGTCGCTTTATTGCAGCGATATCCCGAGGCTGATTCTGGGCGTAATCCCGGCAATACTACCATCACGGTATCGACTTCGGTGGGAGATTTTACCTTCACCAAACCGGAACGGACTCTTGACCCCGGAAAGCGCTACACGTTGAGCGACCTGAACATCAATGCCGGGCAAACCCTGATCACCAACGAAGCCGAATGGAACCAGGCAATCGCCGAAGGAAAAGATAACCTCACCCTCGGTGGGGACGTGGAACTCACATCCTCCGCCACCCTGCCCACCTACGATGTAACCGTAAGGGGCGACTACACCCTCACGATGAATGTCGAAGGACGGACTTCTTCTGCCTACAGCGACGATGTATTGTACATTCCTGCGGCCAATAGCCGTGCGGATATCCCTTCGAAACTGACCCTGACGGAAGGGGCGGACCTGACGGTCAAGAACGGCTATCTGTATATCAACGATCTGGAAATAGACGGCAACGGCAGCGAACTCTCGGGCGATGGCGGCCGCCTGGTGATTACGAACGATCTGACCGTTGCTCCCGGTGCAAGCGCCACGATCGCTCCGAACCTGATAGTCAGTTGCAACAGTCACTTCTGTGAAGGTGGTACCCTGACGATAAACAATGATGTGTATTACTATGACTATTTTCCTTCCCCGAACCATTATGCAATATATGTACCCTTCGCCGCACAAGTGGGGTACTCCGATTTCGACTACTGGTACGTGAAAAATGGCTCCTGTTTGATAGGAATGGATGATAGCGATACTTATTGGGGTACTAGAAATGGCAATAGAGTCACGCAAGGAACGTCGGCTTTCGGTTACAACCTGACTAAGGACACAACCTATCTGTCCCCCTCACGATTCAACACAAATATAAAGGCCTGCATGATAAAATCGGCTAATATTGATGTCTCCGGATCTCAGGGATCAGAGAAAGAATTTGTTGCGGGAAGTGTCTATACAGGGACTTTTGAAGACGTTTCTGCTTCCAATCCTCTTGGAGCCCGGATGACCTTCGGCATCCCCAGCAAGGGACATTTGCCCGTCGCTTTGACGGGGTACTACGACTACCGGCCCGGGACGATCGATTGCATCAATAATGAGAACAAAACAGGCGGCACGGACAGCATGGACCTCTACATCGCGCTGGCCACCAAGCAGTATTCGGTCGATACGGAAAACCCTGCTACTTATCCCGGCGGCTCGAGCGGCGATCTGGCCAGCGACCCGAACATCGTGGCCTACGGACGTCTGACCAGCTCGGAAGCCACGAGTGATTATCAGTCTTTCCGCATCGAGCTCACCTACAAGGACAACAACTTCACCCCCACGGGCGATCTGTACCTGCTCATCACCGCTACCAGCAGCAAGGACGGTATTCAGCATACCGGCAGCACCTCCAGCGTGCTGTTTTTGGACGAGCTGCAGTTGGTGTATTAAAACACATCTTTGACTTTCCACTCTCGTAAAAAACGGGGCGGCGCCTAAAGGCGCCGCCCCGTTTTTTTACGGATCAGTACGTAAGCTCGGCAGAGGGAAGCCTTGTTTTTTGCTACCTTTACATCAAAATAGGACGGAGGTATTCGCCGCCGTCGTTTCCCTTGTTCCCGATGAAGAAAATCCTGCTGCTCTCCGACACCCACGGCACCCTCGATGCGGCCATCCTGCGCCACGCCCGGGAAGCCGACCAGATATGGCATGCGGGCGACATCGGCTCGATGGCCGTTGCCGAAGGCCTCTCGGCCGCAGCCCCCCTTCGCGCCGTCTATGGCAATGCCGACGGCGGGGAGATCCGCGCCGCATTTCCCGAGCGGCTTCGCTTTGTCGAGGAAGGGGTGGAAGTCCTGCTCAAACACATCGGAGGCTATCCCGGACACTACGACCGCAGCGTGCAGGAGGAACTCTTCGCCGCTCCCCCCACGCTGTTCGTCTGCGGGCATTCGCACATCCTGAAAGTGATGATGGACCGTCGTCTGGGCGTCATGCACTTCAACCCCGGTGCCGCCGGGAGATACGGCATCCACCGCGTGCGCACCCTGCTGCGCTTTACACTCGAAAACGGGAAAATCGACCACCTGGAGGCCATCGAACTGGGTCCCCGCGCGGGGTGGTAATTTTATGCAAAATATTGCTTTGGCAAAACGGGGCTCTTGATGCGGCAGAAGGGTAAAAACACGCTCCCCTTTCCCCGAACCGCCTACCGGAACACCTTCTCGGGGATGGACACTCCCGGATCGACCGAAGTGGTCTTCCAGATGATCCTTCCGCTCTCGTCCCGGATCTCGGTGGTAAAGGGATACATCACCCCATCCACTTCCTTGTAGTCCCTGTAATCGGAATACGAGGCGATCTTCTCCGGTTCGTAGCGCGTCAGCCGGCCGTTCTCGTCGGTTTCCTTCACGGCCCGCGAAGCCACCTCCTCGATGCGCAGCACCCGGTAATCCTCCGTCGAAAAATAGTAGTTCTGCATCCTCCCCTCGGGCAAGGTTACGTTCATCCGGTAGGTGAAATGCCCCAACACCGGCACGATGCTGTCCAATTCCGCCTGGAAGCCTTCCTTTTCGTAATCCAGCAGCGGGAAGATCGAGCGGGACAGACGGCCCTTTTCCACCGCATCGGCCGAAAGAGCGGTCGTGGTATTCTCTACCTTGGTGTATCCCATGTTGCCGTTGTAGGTTGTCTTGAGATAAACCTCGTCGTCGAAGAGCAGCAACTGCTGGTAGTAAAACGGCAAACGCGTCAGCACCACCGCCTGGAGTTTTCTCTCGCCGATAAGGATGTCGTACTGCTGTCGGAGCGTCTTGACCGCCCGCATTTTCTTTTCGCCGCCCATCGCCTCGAAGTACCGCTCCAGCACATTCCGCGCCGAGATGCTGTCGGTGATCGGCTGGGACAACGAAGGCCGTGCCACCCGCTGGGCCGTCTTGTCGTAAAACGTCACGTCGTACCCGGCCAACTCCAAAGGCGGCACCACCTTGCGCGCATCGCCGTAGATGACGATCCGGAACTGCGAAGGCTTGATGTACTTTTGCGCCACCCGCATTACATCCTCGGCCGTTACGTCGTTGATCTGGCGGAGAATGTCTTCCAGAAAATCCCGCTTTACCGTACCGTTTTCCACCGCAACACCGTAACTGCCCATCGCTTCCCGGTCCTCGAACGAAAGGGCGATCCGTCCGATCAGGTACTGCTTGACCGAAGCCAGGGTCGTCGAGTCCAACGGCGTTCGACGGATACTCTGCAACCGGGCCGTTTTTTCGGTAATGGTCCGAACGGCATCCAGATTGGGCACCCGCGCAGAGAGATACATGTATCCCCCCAACGGATCGGGCGAGAGCAAGAACACGTTTTCCGATTGCGCAGCTGCCCCCAGCGAAGCCTGGATATTGCCCAACAGATCGCCGCCCATCAAATGGTTGATGATCATCGCCGGAAAAACATCCGGGGAATTGTAATCGAACTCCGCAATGTTCGAGATGATGATCCGGCTGTCGCGTGCCGAAGGATCGTGGATAAAGTCGATCGCGGTAGAAGGCAGGTCGTTCACTGAGGATATCTTGTCCTGCGGCACCTCGGCCTTTCCCCAAAAGCGGAAACGGCCCTCGACCAATTTCCGGGCCTGTGCTTCGGTAATATCCCCCAGGACCAGCAGGACGGCATTGTTCGGACGCCAGTAGGTACTGTAATACTCCTGGCAGTCGTTGACCGTAATGCGGTCGATCGTCTGGGGGGAAGCGAACTCCCCGGAAGGCACTTTCCCTCCGAAGGCCAAAGCCCGGTACACCCGGTTGAGGATTTCGCTCGGGCGGGTATCGGCGAGCGCATAGTCGTCCTTCATCGCCTGTTTTTCGGCAAAGAACTCCTGCAAGGGAAACGAAGGGCGCAGAACCACATCGGCGAAAAGGTTGAAGTTTTGTGCAGCGTATCTCGAAAGTCCCGAGACGTAAAAACTGCTGCGCGTCATCCGGTAGCGGCTACCCATATTGGCCAGCGAATCGGTGATCTGTGCCTTGGTGCGGTTCTGTACTCCCGCCAGCAACATGGCTGCCGTCAGGTCGGAAACGCCCTTTTTGTCTTTCTCGAACACCCTGTGGTTGCTGATCCCTATGTAGAACGTTACGATCGGTATCGAACTGTCGGGATAGACGAGCACCTTCAGCCCGTTGTCCAGGGTAAAGCGCACGGGAGTGGCTATTTTTACATAAGGCGGCTGGGCAGGTTGCGGCAGGCTTTCATACACCTTTGCCTGGTACGCATCGGCCGCCATCAAAGTATCGGCAAGGGTTTTCGGCCCCAACTCCGACTCGGTATCGGCCAGCGAAATTCCGTAGAGCGAAGCCAATGCCGCCTTGATCTGCACATCCCGCCGGCGCAGCGAATCGCGCTCCGCCTGCGAAACGACATAACTGGCCGCCGAAGAATCCGCTGGAGCGAAAACAAGCTCCGCCGGGGCAAGCGTATCGCCCGGAACCGTTCCCGCATCGCTCGCCCGGGAAGACGGTACTACTTGTGCCGAATCCTGCGCCAAGGTCTGTCCTGCGGGCACAGCGGCCACCGTATCCGAAGGCAGCCCCAGGATACGTTCCATCGCCCGGAGAGCCTGCAGCGAATCTTTTCCCTGCTGCGTTCTTTGCGAGGCCTGCTGCGAAACGGTATCCTTCATCGGAGACAAATATCCACGCAGGGTATCGCCCACCGAGGCCACCTCTGTCGTATCCGCCGGCAGCATCCCGGGCAGGTCGTACCCTTTTACGGTCCAGCCCGACAGCAGGCAGGCCGCAACAAGTCCCAAGCCCTGCAGCCGGATTTTTATTCCGAAAAACCGTATCGAAGCGCCCTTCTTCATTTCCTTTCTCCCTAATCCGTCCCTTGCGAAGGGGGAAGTTCATAGATCGTTTTCATGTTGTCGTTGCGCAAAAAACGCCGCACTACCGTCCGCACATCCTCTTGCGTATATTCCAAAAGCTGTTCCATCCTCCGGTTGAACTGCCCCGCATCGCCGAACAGCGATTCGTTCAAGGCCAGGGTGAGCGCCATTCCCTGGTTGGACGAAATGTATTCCCAGGCCGACATCCGCGCCGTATTGAGCGCCTTGGTCAATTCGGCAGGCGAAATATCGAAGTTTTTCATCCGCTCCAACTCCTCGCGCACCACCTTTTCCACCTGAGAAATATCGCCTCCCGGTTTGAGCGAAACTTTCACGGCAAAGACCGAAGCGCGTTCCATCGGCAGCACTTTGTATCCCACTTCGGTGGCTATGCCTTCCTCCTCGACCAATCGGCGGGAAAGCCGCGACCCGTCCGGAGCCGCCAACACCGTCCCGATAAAGTCGAACACCCCGAACTGATGGTCCGAATACGGCAATACCTGCCATGCGAACACCACCGAGGATGTTCCCTGCTCCACGAACAGCGTATCGGAATGCCGCTTTTGCTCTACGGTCGTAAGGATACCTCCCCCCACATCCACCGCCTTTCCGTCGGAAAGCACCACCGTATCGGCCACCGCATCCCCCACGGAAAACACCGTCGGGTTCAGTTCTACCTGCACGGTATCGGGCGGGAGCAAGGAAAACATCTCCACCACGTACTTGCGCACCGAATCCGGGTGTACGTCCCCGCTGACGGCCAGTACGGCTTTCTTCGGAGAAAAATACAAGGATTCGTAGGCTTTGGCCGCCTGCATCGTCATCCCGCTGTCCAGGGCTGCCACTTCGGGGACCAGGCGCAGATTGACCGTGCGCACCATCTCGCGCAAGGCTTCGTCCTCCCGTCCCGACAAATCTTCGCTGCGCGCCGCATCCTCCCGGCGGATATGCCCGAGTACCTGCCGGTACGCAGCCGTATCTTCCCGAAATCCGTACGCCCGTTCACTGGCCAGCCAGATAGCCCCTTTGAGCATATTCGAAGAAAAACTGTCGCTGAAGAAAACCACATCCGACCCGACCTCCACCGAAGTTTCCCCGCCGTAGGTATCGAGGATCGAGCGGTATTCTCCCGGGGAGAGATGCCTCGTCGATTCGGTCAGCATCCCGGCTACCACACGGTTCACTCCGGCCAAGGTGCTGGGTTCGTCGTTCAATCCGCTGCGGTAGAGCAGCGCCACGGACACTACCGGCGAACGGTGGTCGGGATGCACCAGCACCCGCAAGCCCGAAGGCATCACGAAACGCTCGTACTCCACCTGCTGCCCGCACAAAACGGCCGGGAGCACCGCTGCCGCGAGCGCCATCCACCATTTCCCCGCTCTCTTTATCGCCGATCCCATCGTCTGTTTGTTTCTCTCGTTTTCACTTTCACGCCTTCTCTCTTCGCACCTCCCGGCACACCCGTCGGGCGATCCCGGTGCCGCATTCACGCCGCTCCGACCGCTTTGCCGATCCGCTTACCAATCGTAGACCGTGATCTTTTTTGCCCGCACGAAAGCGCCCGAATAGTCCGGGTTTTGCTTGAGCACGGCCAAGGCTTGCTGCGCCTGCTGCTGGGTCAGGTAAGCCCCCACGAAGACCTTGTAGTCCGGCGTATCGTATTCCATCTCGACGTGTTCCATCGGATAGGCTTCCCGGAATGCCTCGAGTACGCGGGTAGCCTGCTGTTTGCGTCCGTAGTAGATCTGGATGACAAAACCATCCACCTTGCGCCCGTCGTCGTTGTTTTCCACCCGCAAGCGGAGCAACTCCTCGATCCGGGGATCGGCCTGGATCTGCACCCGGCCGGTGGACTGACCCTGCGCCTGGAACGCCCCGCACAAAACCAGCGCCAGAATACCTATCTTCAATCCTTTCATTTTCAGAAAACGCGAATACTGTTGCGTAAGAGACAAATTTAAGGATTACCCCGTAAAAAAGCTCTAAAAAAAGCCTAAAAAAACTAATTTTGCCACCATGTTACAGATACAAGACACGCTGGTTTCGGACGAGGTGATCCTCGAATCCTTCGTCTGCGACCTCTCCCGCTGCCACGGCGCCTGCTGCGTGGAAGGCGACTGCGGCGCTCCCGTAGAGGAATCGGAAAAACGCATCCTCGAAGACCTCCTCCCCCGCATCGAACCGTACATGCGCCCCGAAGGTATCGAAGCCGTCCGTTTGCAAGGTGCCTGGACGGACGACCCTTACGACCACGCCCCCTCCACCCCGCTGGTAAACGGACGGGAATGCGCCTACCTGACTTTTTCTCCGGACGGCACGGCTCTGTGCGCCATTGAACAAGCCTACCGGGACGGACGCATCGCCTTCCAAAAACCCATCTCCTGCCATCTGTACCCCATCCGCCTGAGCCGCATCCTGTCCTTCACCGCCCTGAACTACCACCGTTGGGACATCTGCCGCGACGCCTGCGCCCTGGGACGCAAACTCGGCGTCCCGGTGTATGAATTCCTGCGCGAGCCCCTCATCCGCCGCTTCGGGCAAGCCTGGTACGACGAACTGTGCCTCACCGCCCGGGAATACGCCCGGCAGATCGCACGCCGATAGATAAATCCCACGGAGTCCATTCCTGCCGGAGCTCCCGAAAACACCCTTCCCTGCTACAGCATTCCCCCTGCCCGGCAGAAAAAACAGCCCGGTGAAACCTTTTCCCGCCAAAGGCCGGTCTAATGAGAAAACACCTCAAATACCCTAAAGTATCCATGAAGCATTCCCGCCGCCTGCTCCTGCTCCCTGTCCTGCTGGCATTCAGCCTCTCGGCTGTCGCCCAGGCTGCCGACCCGATCGAACTGCACATCCAGCTCAAAGGCCTGCAAAAGGGCGATCGGCTCTATCTCGCCTTTCCGGACGACAACCGCACGGATACCCTCGTGGCCACGCGCAAACACCGCGCAGACCTCACCCTTACCGTCCCGAAAACCCAGGAAGGCTTCCTTTATTACCTGCCCAAGGGGAAAACGCGGGAAGACTTGCTGCAATCCGAAGTCCGTTCCCTCTGCCTGCAACCCGGCGACCGCCTGACGGTCAAAGGGCATTTGTCCGCCCTCGGAAAGGCAAAGGTGGGCGGAGACCTGTACGAGGGACACCCCTACCGGGATTATTTCCGCGCATTGGACACCATCTTCGCCGAAGCGTGCGTGTATTCCGATTCGCTCCATACGCTGCTCAAAGAAGTGCAAGCCCTGCCCGAATCCACCCAGGGGAGCCTCGCAGACTCGCTCCGGGGAGAGATCCGCCGTCTGAACGACCAGAGCTGGGCTGTGGCGGAACGTTCGTACCGGACGATGGAAAACTTCGTCCGGCATTACCCTCAGGATCCTTTCTCGGCCTATGTACTTACGTGCATCCGAGGCTCCAAGTTTGAAAAGACCCGCCAGGAACTCTTCGACTTGTTGAGTCCGGAGGCGAAAGACACCCCGGCCGGACGCGAGATGGAGGAATATTTCGCCACCAACCGCGCATGGAAACAGGCCGATTCTCTGATCACCGAGGGGGCACAAGCCCCGGAATTTACCCTCACGGGGATCGATGGCCAGAAAGTGTCCCTGTCCGACTTCCGCGGAAAATACCTCGTGCTGGACTTCTGGGGATCGTGGTGCGGCGCCTGCCGGGAGGCAAACCCCTACTTGAGAGCCCTGTACGAGCGGTACAAGGACCGGCCGGACTTTGCCATGCTGTCCCTGGCGCTGGATCGCGACGATGCCGCCTGGAGGGAGGCGGTGCGCACCGACAGCCTCTGCTGGCCACAGGTCAACATGTGCGAGGAGCCTGCCGGCCCCACCTCGGTGAACGTGCGCTACGGGGTAAGCCTTTACCCTACGCAGATGCTCATCTCTCCCGACGGGCAGATCCTGGTGCGGCAAAACGGCTTCCGTCCGGATCATGACGCCATCGCCGCGCGCCTGGAGGAATTGTTCGAGCAACCATAAGCGGCGAGTGCAGCGGGGCGGGCAGGCGGGGCGCTGCGCGCCCTGCCT
>DVLY01000127.1 GCA_018715295.1 Candidatus Merdimorpha stercoravium
ATATCCACCTGGCTGATCCCCTCGATGCGCGCCAACTCCGGCTGAAGGTTTTCCTCGGCGTACTGCTGGATCTTGTAGGGCAGTTCCGAGGCATTGATCCTATAAACGATAAACGGCGTGCGGTCCGAACCGCTGGTTTCGGCGCTGCGCGCCGAAACGGACGGGTAAGAAAGTCCCTCGGGCAGCTGCGGCCATACTTGCCGCACGGCGGTGGACACCTCGAAGCGGGCGATGTCCATATCGACCGACTTGTCGAACTCCAGGGAGATGGACCCGCTGCCCGAAGACGAAACCGACGAGATGTTTCTCACCCCCTGGATACGGGCCAGCACGGCTTCGAGTTTGGAGGTAACCTCGCTCTCGAGTACGACCCCCGAAGCATTGCGCAGGCTGTACGAAACCGTGATCTGGGGCAGTACGCGCGACGAACTGAGCTTGACCGGCAGCAAGGGCACCAAAGCGATTCCCATGATCGACAGGGCCACGGCCAGGATGATGATGGTAAACGATGGGAAACGCTTGTTCATAGCACGGTCAAAGGGTAGAAGGATTCAAAGTCCGGGAGGCTTCCCCCGCGGGATTACCGACGGGAGGTGAGCATCGAATACATGCGGTCGAAATTTTCGGAAAGGGACATCCCGTTCTCGAAGTCGAAGAGCGTAAGTTTCTTTATCTTGGCATAGCTGTTCCAGTAGTTTCTCAAGGCCGTGATGTAGTTGGTCTGCGCCGTATTCTGCCGGGAGAAAGCGGAGGTGAGGTCGGTTACGTTGGCGCTGCCGATGATGAACCGTTGCATCGTGTTGAGGTATACCTGCCGAGCCAGTTCGAGCGCTTCCCGGGAAGATTTGGCCAGATCGAGCTGGATGTTGAATTCGCTCACGGTCATGATCACGTCCTGCTCGAGCGAGATACGGTCCTGCTCGATGGAGACCATCTCCATGTCGTAGTTGCTCTTGGCGATGTTGTACCGGCCTTTGGCAATGCCCCAATCGACAATGGGGATGCTCAATCCCACCGACACCTGATCCTGGCGCTGGAGGTTTCGGTACGCCGAACCGAGGGTTTCGGCCGCCTGGTTGAAGCCGACACTGGCGCGCAAGGTCGCCGAAAACCGACTCTCCACCTTGGCTTTCTGCATGGCGGATTCCACTTCGAGTTCCCGGCGGCGGAATTCCATGACTTGAGGGTTGTTGGTCGTGGCGTAGGAAAGCGCCTTTTCCGGATCGATAAAACTCTCTACCGGCAGATCGGGTATCTCCAGCTCGATGTCCGTATCCTCGGGCAGATTCAGGTACGAGGTCAGGTTGAACTTGGCGCGCTTGAGCTCCAGGCGGTAATTTTCCAGCGAATTGCGGGCATTGACCACGTCGAGTTCGAGAGAAAGCAAGTCCGACTTGGAGATCGAGACGATGCCGTATTTCTGCTGCCCGATGGCATACAGGGTGTCGGCATTGGCCAGGTTGGCCTGCCCCGTCTTGTAGTTTTCCTGAGCCATCACCAAGGCGAAGAACAGGTCGGTTACCTCCTGGGCGATGTCCTCCATGTTGTAGAGCAAGGTACGTTTGGCCGCTTCGTATTTGATCGGTTCGATGCGCTTGTCCCATCGGTACTGGTTGTAACCGAACAGCGGCTGGTAGTACCCGATGCGGAACGGGGTGGCGGAAAACTGCTGCTGGTCCGCGTCGCCGAAGTTCCTGTAAAAGGACAAGTCGCTCTCGATGTAAAACGTACCGCCCAGCGGTCCGACGTTCTGCTGGATGCTCAACCCGAGCGAAGAAGAAATATTCTGCTGCGGACGGTACTCGTCGGTATTGGTGTCCGAATTGTAACGCAACACGAAATTCTGGTTGTAACTGATCGGGGTCGAGGTCAGGTTGAGCTGCGGCAAGTTCTGCGCCTTGTAGGTGCGGTACTGCCAATAGGAGGACAGATACGAATGCCGCGCCCGGAACGAGGCCAACGAACTGTCCGTAGCCAGCGAGATGGCCTGCCGCAGGGTGAGTTGACGGGGCGCTTCCGAGGAATCCTGCTGGGCGGCCACCGGGAGCGAACCCATCGCCAGCAGGAGGACGATCCCTATCCGGGAGACGGAAAAACGATGCTTTCTCATAAGTCCGTTGCTTTTTCTATGCTTTTACCAGAAATGAGAGCGGCCTCCGCTTCCTTTTCCTTGCGGTCGCCCTTGCTGTAAATGAACCAGTAGATCAGCGGAATGACATACAGGCTGATGGGCGTGCCCACCAACATGCCGCCGATGATGGACAGGGACAAAGGAGCCTGGAGTTCGCTACCCATATCGCTGCTGAACAACAGCGGCACCATGGCCAGGATGGTCGTCAGGCTGGTCATGACGATGGCCCGCAAACGCCGGTGCCCGGCTATGTGGATAGCCTGGAGGATGGGCATCCCTTCCTTGCGCAACTGGTTGATGATGTCGATCTTGAGGATCGAATCGTTGATCACGATACCGCAAGCCACCACCATGCCGATGACCGACATCACGTTGATCGAATTGCCGCACACCCACAGCATGAGCAGCGCAGCGGCGATATCGATCGGGATCTCGAGCAGGACGATCAGCGGCTGGGCCAGCGACTCAAACTGCGCCGCCAGGATAAAGTACAGCAGCAGCAGCGAAATCCCCAGCACGATCGCCATCTCGAGGAACAGGTCCCGGTTGGTAAACACACTGCCCGTAAAATCGGCATCGTACTGCCCGTTTTGCAGGGTCTCTTCCCGGATCTGCGCCACCAGCCGGTCGGGATGCTCCACCCCGGTGTAGTTCACCGGGACGTACTCGCCGTTCTTTCCGGCGTGGATCGTCTTGAAGTCCACTCCTTGGGTTACGCGGATAAAACTGGACAGGGGCACTTGCGCCGGCAAGCCCCCGTTTTGGGCGGAACCGGGGATCGACACCATCGTGCGCGAGAAGACCTCATCGAGGTCCCTCTCCCGGCTGGAAATGACGATGGGCAGGTACTGTTGGTTCGAACGCAGGGTGGAAACGGTATTTTCCCCGAAAAGGGTGCTGAGCGTCCCGGCGATCTGGTCGAACGACACTCCGTAGAGGATCAGCGCGCGGGAGTCCACCATTACATTGATCTGGTTGGACAGGGGCAACTGCGCCTTTCCGCCCGTACGCAAAGCCAGCGTGTCGATAAAGGCCAGCAGCGAATCCACATGGGGTTCCATTTCATTTTCCCGACGGAGGATCTGCGCGGTAAATTCGGCCTCCGACGTATCGAATACCTTCTCGAACACGTTCTCCGGCGGGGAGACGCTCACTTTGGCTTTCGGGTATTTCCGCTCGATGTAGTCCACCACGCGGCCGGTGATCGCTTCGATGGCTTCCGTATCGAAACTCTTGAGGTAGATGCTCGTCTCGGAGGCCATCAGCTGCCCGTCGCCCTGCAGGAGGAACTGCTGTTCGCCCACCAAAGCCGAACTCTGCAACACCGAGTCGCTCTGCACCGCCGCCAACAGGTCGAGGGTGCGGGCCCGGTTTTCATCCACATGGATGTTCTCGTTCCATTCGACCGTTACGATGTTCTCGCTATGGTCCAGGTACGGCATCTTGCGCTTTTCGACCACCTGGAACAAAAAGAAGATCAGCGGGAACACCAGCAGCAACGACGGGGTGATCCACCGCCGGTTGGCGAAAATCCAGACGAAGCCCTTGTCGTACCAGCGGAACAGAAAGTCGAGGTTGACCCGATCGAAAAAACGCTTGACGATGCCGGGAGTGCGGATGGATGCGATCTTTTTGTTCCCGTAGATGATCCGGTAAGCCACCGGCAGGAAGAAAATGCCCACGATGTACGAAGCGGCCAGACCCAGGCTGACCGAAACGGCCTGGTCGTAAAACAACGCGCCGGCTATGCCGCTGACAAAGACCAAGGGGACGAATACCGCAATGGTCGTCAGGATCGAGGACAACAGCGGCGTGATGATCTCGTTGGTACCCCGGATGCAGGCCTGGTCGAGCAGCCCGTCCTTTTCCCGGTACTGGGAGATATTGTCCGTAACGATGATCGAACTGTCTATCATCATACCCAGGGCCAGGATGAGCCCCGAGAGGGAAATGATGTTGAGCGAAAGCCCGCACAGGTAGTAAAACAACATGCTGATCACCAGCGCCACGACCAAGCCCAGGGAGATGATCAGCGGGGTGCGCACATCCTTGAAGAACAGGATGGAAATGATGCAGATCAAGAGCAAACCCTGCCAGAGGTTGCTTTGGAGGTTGCTCAAGGTATAATCCAGCAGTTCCGTCTGGTTTTGCGACACGTCGAACGAGATGGTCGGGTATTGCTTTTCGAGCCGGGAGATGGCTTGGTTGACGGACTTCTTCAAGCCCTCCATACTGGCATCGGACTGCTTGATCACCGAAAAGACGATGGAACGTTTGCCGTTGAAATACGAATAGCCCACCACTTTTTCCGGAGAAATGACCACCTGCGCCACGTCGGAGAGGCGGTACATCCGGCCGTTTTTCTCGAAGTAGATGTTCTCGACATCCTCCCGGGTGCGCAACACCGAGGAAAACTTGACGTTGTACTCGTAATACCCGTCCTGGATGGTCATCGGGCTGGGTTCGGCGTTGTTGCGGACGAGGATTTGCTCCAGTTCGTCGATCGTGAGCCCGACCGAAGTCATGCGGGATTCGTCCGGGATAACCGACAACTGACGGGATTCGGTACCGGTAACGTCCACCATCGCCACCTCGGGCAACTGCTCCAGGCGGCGTTTGATCACGTTGGTGGCAAAATCCGACAGTTCGAGGAATTTCTCGCTGTCCGTATCCTCGAAGGGGAGGTCTTCCTTGAGCGTGAGGTTGAGATTGAACACCGGCAGGTCGGTGGCCGAAGCCTTGATCACGCGGGGACGCTCCAGGTCCTTGGGCAGGGAATTCATCGCCGCGTCGATCTTTTCGTTCACCTCGATGAACGTGTAGTCGGTATCCGTCCCGTAGCCGAAGCGCATCCGGATCACCGCCTGCCCGTCGCGGGTGCGGCTTTCGATGCTGCTCAAGTGGGCCACCTGCAAGAGTTGGGAACGGATGCGGCGCACGACGTTGTTTTCGAGCTGGCGCGCCGAAGTGCTGGGCGAAGATATCTGCACGGTGATCTCCGGGATGGAGATGTCGGGCAGGAGCGATACCGGCAGGGTGAAATACGTGATCACCCCGAGTATCACGGCCGCCAGGAACGACATCATCACCGCCACCGGCTTGTGGATGAGAAACTTTATCACGCTTTTGTTGGATTTTTCGGTTCAACGGATCCCTGAAAGCACCCTCGGGACGAGCGTGCGGACGGTCATTCGATCACGCGGCCTACCTTGACCGGAACGTCGTGCGCCAGGTTCATGTTGCCGCTCACGATGACCGTATCGCCCTCGTGGAGGCCGTCCTCGACCACCATGTAGCGGCTGTTTTCCTCGCCGGCCTCGATGTAGTTCCAGTACGACCGCCCTTTTTTATACGTGAAGATCACGCTGCGCCCGCCCGAGCGCAACACCATGGACGTCTTGGGCACGACCAGCTTGCCGGGCACCGGGTCTTCGATGGCCACCCGGACATTCATCCCGTCGTAAAGTTCGCCCCGGCTGTCGGGTACCGTGGCCGACACTTTGACCAGCCCCGTTTTGTCCACGATGGGGTTCACCTGGGATATCCGGCCTTTGAACGTCTTGCTCATGTCGGCAAAAGGCGACACGGAGACCTCCCGACCTTTTTCGACCATCGGCAGTTCGCCTTCCAGGACGGAAAAATCGACGGACATCGCCCCGTCGCCCACGATGGTGCAGAAAGCCTCGGAGGTGGACGCCGTGTTGTGCACCTTGGAAAACAGGTTGGCCACCGTCCCGTCGAAAGGCGCGTAGAGCGTAGCATCGCGGTAGGCGCGCAAAGCCAGTTGATAGCTGCTCTCGGCCGTATCGTATCCGCTCTTGACGCGCAAGAGTTGCATTTCCTCCTGCGGCACGGAAGCCGTATCGCGGATGTTGTACCCCCGGCCGATCAACTGATCCTGAAGGTCGAGGTAGGCCCTGTCCAGAGCCGACTTTTTGGCCAGAAGGTCGGCTTCCAGCTTGTAGGTGTCGATCCGGGCCAATTTCTGGCCTTTTTTCACCCGGTCGCCGTTGGAGACATAGATATCGGTAATGGGCTCGGCGGACGAGAAGCGCAGGTCGGCCTTGCGGGCGGCCACCACGTTGCCGTTGGCGATCAACTCCCGCAGGAAATCGCCCCGGTGCAACACCATCACATCGACTGTGGGGTCTTCGGACTTAAGCACCTGGGAGACATTTTGTTCCTTTTCATCTTTCTCTCCGCCGCAGGCAACCAGAAAAAGCAGAAGAGCAAAGCCCGGCAAAAACGAGTGCGCTTTCATGGTCAAAAATCGTATTTAGTGAGTTTCAGTCGCAATGATGGCAATAAATGTATAAAAAATTGTCCGAAATGACGACCAGTACAGGATTTTAACATTGTTTCCCCCTTTTTCTCATGGTTACAGCCTATTCCGGCGAATTGCCGTTGCAGGTAACGGCGTGAAAACTCCTCATTTGTCAGCATTCGATCTCAAACCGACCGAACACAAGGCGAAATTCCCACCCCACTCTTGCGAGCCGCCGACCGGCCTGTCCGATCCGGGCTCTTTCTACTGCATTAGACCGCCCGCCGCAGGGAAAAAGTTTCACAGGGTGCAAAATTTCCTCCGCCTTTGACTGCCTTACCGCCACCTTGCCCGAAAAAAAGCGGAATGCGCCCCGGATGCCGCGAGCGGGACAAGACGGAAAAAGACTTGTTTATTTCCTTTTTGATTATTATATTTGCAGGAGACACCCTCTCTCTCCGCGCAGCAGAGGGACAGGCGAAAACGTAATATTCCCGAAAAGATGACCGAAATAACCCTTGTAAAGGCGGACGGAAGCCTCCTCCCCCTGAACAGCAAAGAACCCTTGCGGCAGGTCAAAAGTGCCGTAATGAAAGAAGAACGGATGGGGGAAGACACCCTGACCCTGGTGGTGGAGGCGACCCTGCCCATCGATTTCACTGTGGGCGATACCCTCCAGGCCTTGGGAAAGACCTACTACCTCAACACCTTGCCCGGAGTGCAACGCTCCGCGCGAAGGCATCTGACCTATACCGTGGTGCTGGAAAGCGCCAAATACGACCTCTCGAAAACGATCCTGGTCAATGAATTCGCCGGGGGAAAGGAGACGGTGAACGAAACGGAATTCAGCTATACCGGCGAGTTCGACCAGCTGATGGACTTGGCTGTAATCAACCTCAACCGCACCCAAGGGGCGGACAGCTGGCAATGGAGAAAAGTGGATACCGGCGCCGACCCGGATTTCGACCCGCAGTACCAGGAATGCAAAACGCTGACCTTCTCCTGCGAGAACGTCCTCTCAGCGCTCAACACCATCTGCACCGAATGGGGAGTGGAATACCGCATCGAGACGGTGGACGGACGGCGGACCATCAGCGTGGGGCAGATCGGCCGGCAAGTATTCGAATACCGCTTCGCCTACGGGAAGGGCCGGGGGCTCTACTCCCTGACCCGCAGCAACGCAAGCGAATCCTCCGCTCCCACCCGGCTCTACGCCTACGGGTCGAGCCAAAACCTGGGAACGGCCTACCGCGAACGCAGGCGGCGGCTGGCCCTGCCGCTGGAACACCCTTCGCCGCTGATCCGCGAAGGGCTCTACGTGCAGGACGACGCCCTGGTCGAACGCTTCGGCCTGATCGAAGGGGCGGTGATCTTCGACCAGGTGTACCCTTCCCGCGAAGGGACGGTCAGCTCTGTCGATCCGCAGGACGAACTGAAATTTACCGACCTGGAGATGTTCGACCTCAACGAAACGGACGAGCAGGGCGACTCCAAATACCTGCTGGGGACGTCTTCGCCGGTGGTGCATTTCAACACGGGCAATCTGGGAGGATACGAATTTTCCATCGCCGGGTACAATTCCACCACCAAGACCTTTACCCTGGTCCCGTTTACCGACGAGAACGAATACCGCTACCCTTCGGCCGACGACACGGCGTTCCGCATAGCTCCCGGCGACCGCTACGTGCTGCTGGGCATTGCCCTGCCCGAGACGTACGTGGCTCAGGCCGAAGAGCGTCTGGCGGAAAAGGCCCTCGAAAAATACACCCGCCTCGCGCAAGGCCGGTATGCCTATTCGCTGGAAATCGACCCGTTTTTCATGAAAGAGTACTTCCCCAACGCCCGGTTTGCGCCGGCTTTCTCGGCCGGGGACTACCTCTACATCGAGGATGCGGACTTGGTGGACGGCTCGGACGCCACTACGGGCCAGGCAGGTACGGCAGCCGTGAAGATCTCCTCGGTGTCCATCGACCTGTACCAACCGTACCGCTACACGGTGGAACTGTCCGAGAGCGCTGCCGCGTCGGTCCTTACGCGGATCGTACGGAGCGAAAAAGAGATCGAAAAGATCGTCCAGATCAACGACCTGGCCGACCCGGCCCGGGCCCGGCGCAACCTGCGCACCACCGCCCAGTTGCTGGAGATGACCTTCGACACCGACGGGTACTTCCGCGACGGCCGTATCCGCCCCGAAACGATCGAAACCAAGATGATCGCCGTGGGCGCCCTCTCCCAACAATTCCTGTTGGAGGGGGTCGTCTTTTCGCCCAATTGGAATGCAGACCCTTCGCAGATCGCTTTCTCGCAAGGGGTACTGACCCACCTGGGGCTGGATCGGGAACAGATACGGCGGTGGACACTCTTGCCCGGGCAGGTAAACGGGCTGGAGGACCAGACGGCCTATTACCTGTATGCGCGCTGTGAAAAGGACGGGGCCTCCGGAACCATCGTGCTGGACACGCAGGCGCTGCGTTACGACCAGCAGGAGGGGTTCTACTATTTCTCCATCGGCATCCTTTCGAGCGTCGAGGAGGGTTTTCGCCGTATCTGCCTGACCTATGGGTCGAGTACGATCAACGGTCGGGAGATCACCACGGGCCGTATCGCTTCGAGCGACGGTGAGACTTATTTCGACCTGGACCGCGGGCAGATCGGCGGGCGGATCGTCTTCTCGGACCACTCGAGCACCGAAGCAGGCGAAACGATCCTCGAAGGCGGGAAGCTCAACACCCGCCTTATCGACACCGACCGCCTGGTCGCCCGCCACATCGAAGCCTCCGACGGCCACATCGCCGACTTCACTATCCAAGGGAAGGAAATCGTAGGCCGCGACGGGACGATCGTCCTGCAAAACGACATCCTCTCGTCCCTCTCCGCCTTGCTATCGGGGGAAGAAGACACCTACTCCATCCCCATCGGCCGTGGAGCCACCGCCTCGGCAGAAAAAGCATCGGACGGGCAGAGCAACATCCTCACGGTGGACACCATCACCGCCACTACCGACGTTCCGCTGTCCGACTACACCACCCACGCCGGCGTATTGCGCTTTGCGGTGGATTTCCAAGTGGACACCTCGCTCCCCGAGATGGGCATCCTCACCGGAGAGTCGCCCACCGCCTCGTGCGAAGTCTTGCAGGTGGAAGCCTCGGGGCAGGAAACGGTCATCGACCGCTTTTCCCTTTTGGCAGGGCGTAACAACCACCTTACCTTCATCAATTCCCCCTCCTCCTACCGCATCCGCACGAGCTACGGGGCTACGTTTACCGTAGACTGGTTGGAGCGTCCCGAAGGCGAAACGCAGTTTCCCGTCCTCGAAGTATCGGCGAGCGTAGCCATCGTCGGATACGAAGGGGCGGACACCCTTTCCTACCAGGCCAACACACCCTCCACCCGCATCGGCACGGACGGGCTGTTTTCCTTCTGGTCGCCCCGACAATACCTGTACTTCTCCAAGGACGAGGGTTTCAGCCTGCGCAGCGGTATCACCCTCACCTCGCCCAGCGGGGAATACTCCTTGACTATTAACGACCAAGGGATCAGCATCAAGGGCGAAGCCGGAACGGATGCCTCGAACAACACAGTGTCCTTCACGATGGCCGGTACCCGGGTGAATATCTCCACCGGGGAGAAACTATCGGTAGCCTTCGGGAAGATAGCCCGGTGGCTTGCAGACTTGAAAACGGTGGCCTTCACCGGGAAGTACTCCGACTTGGACGGACGCCCCACCAGCCTCCCGGCCAACGGAGGAAACGCCGACACGGTGGACGGCAAGCACGCCTCGGACTTTCTCCCCACCAGTGCCAAGGGCGCCGCCTCGGGCGTCGCCTCGCTCGACGAGAGCGGGCGCGTCCCCGCCGCACAGCTTCCCTCCTACGTGGACGACGTGCTGGAGTACGCCACCGTCAGCGCCTTCCCCGCGCAAGGAGAAGCCGGGAAGATATACGTCGCCACACAGACCAACCTCACCTACCGCTGGAGCGGCACGGGCTACGTGGAGATCAGCCCTTCGCTCGCCCTGGGCGGCACGTCTTCGACGGCCTTCCCCGGCGACCGGGGCGTAACGCTGGAAACGAAAGTGTCGAATATCCTGGACGGCGGCCTGAAGGTAGCCAAGGCCACCAGTGCCGATACCGCTGCCCAGGCCAACCACGCCAACACCGCCGACAGCGCCACGCAAGCCACCAATGCGGACTACGCCAACGCCGCTACCAATGCCTCCTACGCCGTCCATGCGCAGCAGGCGGACAAGGCTGCTTCCGACGCCGACGGCAACAAAATCTCCGATACCTACCTCAAGCGCAGCGGCGGTCAGATGGAAGGGGTGTTGAGTTTGAGGATGTATTCCGGCACCGATCCCGGAGGAGAATTGTCGTTTTTCGGCAACAACGAGAAAGACAGCAACGGAGCTTTGCTTTACGGCATCACTTCATTCGGATCATCCAATCCCGTATCCCTCAAGGGAACCTGGATACAGAGTTATTTGGGTTTGCATTTTGTAGGAGCCGGAAAAACGCTTACCATCAATGGGGATGGTGTAGCAGCAGAAAAATTTGTGGGGAATCTGCAAGGAAATGCAACTTCAGCAACGAATGATGCCAACGGCAACGACATCCCCTCGACCTACGCCACGAAAGAGGAACTCCCGGACGTGTACGTGGACACCGTACCCACCAACCCCAAAGACGGGGATATACTCATCACCACCACCGACTAACCCCATGGCACGAGCAACCGACCTCAAAGTATTCGCAGCAGGCACATCTCACAGCCTCATCGGGCAGCAGATGTACGCCTGCGGAGCCTATCGTGCCCTCAAGGGAGGCACCGCCGTGTACAAGAACGGACAGTGGTACATCTACTCCGAAGCCCTCAACGCGCAGGTATCCCTCGCGGTAGCCTCCGCCTCGCAGATCGACTTCACCTTCCAGAGCCTTCCCAGCGCACCGTTCCGCCCCGAAGGGCTGTACTTGATAAACAAAAACACCCTGCAAGTCTCCCTGAAGCTCTCCGGGCAGATGCACTTTACCGACGACAGTGCGGACGCCTACCAGTACACCACCGATCCGCTCCCATGCGACGGGGTGCAGCATTCCTTCTCGGACACCACTTCCGTCCCCTCCGGGAAAGAACTCTACCAGGTGGACATCTATGACGTGGAAGTGCTCTTCTCTGCCGAAGGCATGGACGGCTGGGCATACATCCAAGGAGACGTTCCGGTGGAAACTACCCCGCGCCGCTTCACGGCCTACGCCGCTGTCAGCCCCATTGGATCGGGAACTGCCTCGGCCACGCCGTCCGATCCTCTCTACGGGCAGGTGGTAACGTTCCTCGCTACGGACGGGAACGGGTACAAGTTCACCCGCTGGGCTTCGGGGCGCACCTCGCGTTCCTATGCCATCCAAGCCTTCGGCGACCTCTCCGATACGGCGGTGTTCGCCAGTCTGGAGAAGGTCATCGACTTCTCGCTCATCTTCTACATCGACGCTTCGTCCCGGGTGTGCATCGAGGCGCGAAGCCTGCAAAACAAGTCCGCAGAAGCCTTTGCCACGCTTTCCCTCGACCTTACCTA
>DVLY01000128.1 GCA_018715295.1 Candidatus Merdimorpha stercoravium
GCCGGCCAGACGCGCAACGGGGACGATCAGCCGACGGTACAGACCTTGACGGCCGACAGCATCGCCATTCTCCAGGTGATCAATCCGTACCAGTGGGCCGTCAGCGCCGGGAAGGCCGTCGTACAGACCCAGGGAATGGACAGCCTGTTTTATGTGTACAGCCTGCCGGATTTCCGTTTCCTTTACGCATGGGGGCGGAAAGGAAACGGCCCGGGAGAGTTTTTCTGGACGCAAATGCTCAATGCGTTCGACGGCGATACGGACTCTCTGGTGATGAAATTTTCCGTTCCGGCAACGTTTCGTACCTACCGGGTCGGACAGGAGGCGTTCACAGCGACCGACACTTTGGCCGTACGTCCCGACGGCCGGGGAGTTTCCATAAGAAGGCCTTTTCCGCACGGTTTCGTCGGGGATATCCAGGTGAAGGATCGGGAGGAGAAGGAGGTGCTCTACGTGTGCCGCCCGGGAACGGAAGCGCAAGCGGTCGATTCGTTGGAACTGCCTACGAAGGTGAAAGCGAAATATTCCGACCGCGGTACGCTGATCCAATTGTTTCGGTGGAACTATCCCCAGATGATCGTGCGGGGCGATCGGGTGGCGATGGTCTATCAGATGGTGCCCCATGTCGATTTTTACCGCCTGACCCCCGAAGGAAAATTGATCTTGGAGGCTTCGACCGGCGTACCGTTGGATCAGGACTTGGCCGGCCGTCTCGAAACAATGGCCGAGGCTCCCCGCCGGGAGTTCGTCGCCGGTTTCTCCGCGACGGATCGTTACCTGTATGTGTCGCGCCCGACGGTGGAGGTCGATCCTGAAACGGGGCAGGCCAGTATCCTGGAGGCAAAGGTGCAGGTGTATCGGTGGGAGGACGGGAAGCTGCAGAGCGAACTCTTGTTGGGGCTCTCGTCTATCGATATTCTGGTTACGCGGGACGACCGCTACCTCTTTGCCCGCAATCCCTTGGAGGATTTCGACTGGGTGTATGTCTATCGCCTGGATCTTTAAGAGGGAAGACCAGTGATAACAAAGAATAAGGATAAGGTGAAGAAAAAGACGCGAAGACGCTTTTTATCGTGCCTCGGCGCAGGGATCGGGACGTTGTGTTTGGTGGGCTGCTCCTCGGGGACAGGCGGAGGCGAAGGGCTTCCCGAACCCCGAAGGATCGAGGGCGACAGCATCGCCATCCACCAGATCGTCAAACCTTCGCGATGGGCCGTGAGTGCCGGGAAAGCCATCGTGCAGACCCAGGGGACGGACAGCCTGTTCTACGTGTACCGCTTGCCGGATTTCCGTTTTCTCTATACCTGGGGACGGCGCGGGGATGGGCCGGGAGAATTTGCAGCGGTTACCATCGCCAACGCATGGGACGGCGATACGGGCGAAGTGATGTTGCAGGATTTCCGTTCGAATGCCCTTAAAGTATTTTCGGTGGGGGATACCACCTGGGTGCAAACCGATACCCTGCCTTCGTTCCCGGACAGCAAGGTGTTCTCGGACGACCGGCCGCTGGCAGGGGGATTTTTAGGAACCAAGAAACTGGCGGAGGGTCGGGAAGAGGAGTATTTTTACGTGCGCTCGCTCCGGGACGGGAGCGTGCTCGATTCGGTGCCGCTCCAGACGGTGGTCGAGGCGCAGTACGACGAGCAGGGGCGGATGTATTCCCTCTCCCGGGTCAATACCCCGAAAGTCATCGCCCGGGGCGACCGGGTGGCCTTGGTGTACGAACTGGTGCGCCATATCGATGTGTACCAAGTGTCGCCCGAGGGAAAACTGCACCTGTTGCACTCTCTCGGCGAGCCGTTGGACGACGCAGCCCTCGAGCGGGCGCGGACGGTGCGCAGCAGGACTTCCCAGCGGGGTATCACCGGTTTTGCCGCTACGGATCGGTATATTTATACGCTCTACATCGAATTCGAGGTGTCCGACTGGCAGGCAAAGACGGCGGAGTTCCGTCGGGGCGTTGTCTATCGTTACGGTTGGGACGACCCGCAGGTAGAGGCTTTTGAGTTGGCAAGGCCGGCTACGGACATCCTGGTTACGGGCGACGACCGTTCCCTCTATACCCGCAACGACCTGGAGGATTTCGACCGGGTATACGTGTATTCTTTGCCGCAAGGTCAAGGTGCGCAGCAGTAGGGAAGGACGTCTTTTTCTCCGGGCGAAAAACTTCGTTTCCCTCTCGTCTTTGCGCTCGGCTTTTTCCGTATCTTTGATGGATGAAAACGATGCAGTCATGGAAAAAGTAGAAAGTTTTGAACTGGACCATACCCGGGTCAAGGCGCCGTATGTGCGTCTGTGCGGGGTAACGCAGGGGCCTCGGGGCGATCGGGTGTCCAAATTCGATCTCCGTTTCCTTCAGCCCAATGCCGAAGCCTTCGGTACGGCGGCGCTTCATGCGTTGGAACATTTGCTGGCGCACGGCATCCGGGAGCATCTCGACGGGGTGATCGACCTTTCGCCGATGGGTTGCCGGACGGGTTTTTACCTGACCGTGTGGGGCGAGGTGTCCCCCGCGCAGGTGAAGCAGGCGTTGGAAAAGGCGCTTGAGGAAGTGCTCCGCGCCGAGGAGGTACCGGCGGCCAATGCCCGTCAGTGCGGCAATTACCGCGACTTGTCCCTTTTCGGGGCCAAGGAATATGCGAAATATGTGTTGGAAAAAGGCTTTTCTTTGGAGATTTATGGGGAGTGAGGAAATTTTTCGAAAAAAATGTTGTGCGTCCCGAAAAATATTCCGAATTTCGCTTCACCAAAATCGTGAAACGCTAAATGCTCCGAAGATGAGTTACCTATGCACGTTTTTTTA
>DVLY01000129.1 GCA_018715295.1 Candidatus Merdimorpha stercoravium
GGAAAGCATCCCGACCCGGAGAAACAAAGGTAGTGAAAGGCGAGCGCACCGCCAAAGACGGAAACGCAGTTTTCGTTTTCTAGGTGCCGAGCCGCATCCCGCTTTATCAAAAGGTAGTGAAAGGCGAGCGCACCGCCTTATCCCCTTCCCGAACCTCTTTTTCCGAAAGAAGTGTTACCTTTGCCTGTTGCCAAGCGTTGTCCGCAACGCCTGCCACGAACCGTAACCCACAATATCCTTCTGTCATGGACATAAAAAATTCGCAACTGGCGGTTGACCGCTGGATAAAAGAACACGGGGTGCGCTACTTCGACCCCCTGACCAACATGGCGCTGCTCACCGAAGAGACCGGCGAAGTGGCGCGCATCATCGCCCGGCGGTACGGCCAGCAGAGCGAGAAGGAATCCGACAAGGCAAAAGACCTGGGCGAAGAGTTGGCCGACGTGGTCTTCGTCGCCCTGTGCCTGGCCAACCAGACGGGCATCGACCTGCAAGAAGCCTTCGACCGCAAGATGGAACTGAAAACCCGGCGCGACCACGACCGCCATCACAACAATCCCAAACTGCAAGAATAATTTCTCCCCGCAGAGCCAACACGATGATAGACCGCAGCGCGATCGAAGACCTGGAACTGGAAAAGGTCAAAACAGCCATCGCCCAACGGTGCCGCACCGCAAAGGGTTCGGCCCTGGCGCTTCGCATCGGCTCGTACAACCACTACGGGGCGCTGAACCGCGAATTGAAACAGACCGACGAATACCTCTGTGCCCTCAAAGGCGGAGGGGGTTTTCCCGATCTGACCTTCGAAGCGGCCGACGAAGACCTCCGGCTGTTGGCCGTGGAAAACTCCGTCCTGTCCGAAACGTCCCTGCTGCGGCTGGCCGATATTTCGGGCAAGGTAAACGATCTGATCGACTACCTGAACCAGTACCGGGACTACTTCCCCTTCATCGGGCAGAAACTTCGCTACGTCTATCGCACCGAGGGGGTTACCGCTCCGGTAGCGCGCGCCATCGACCCGGAAGGGAGCGTACGCGACGAGGCTTCCCCGGAGTTGAAAAGCATCCGGATGCGTATCGGGGCCATCCGCGGCTCGATCGACAAGTTTTTCCAGATGGAAATGGCCCGCTGCCGCGCCGAAGGCCTGCTGGACGAGATCGGCGAATCGGTGATCGACCACCGCCGGGTGTTGGCCGTATCGGCCGCCTCGCGCCGGAAAGTGCGCGGACAGGCCTTGGGTACCTCCCGCACCGGCAGCATCATTTTCATCGAACCGGAAGCCACCGTACGCCTCTCGCGCGAGATGGCCGCCGCCCAGGAGGAGGAAAAAGAGGAAATCCTGCGTATCCTCCGCGCCCTCTCCGACGAGATCCGCCCCTATGCGGAATTGCTCACCGCCAGCCAAAAACTGCTCACCGAGATGGACCTCTTGCAGGCCAAAGCGCACTACGCCCTGGAGATCGGCGCCTGCCTGCCCGCCCTCGACAAAAACGGCCGGGTTCACCTGCGCGAAGCCTACCACCCTATCCTGCTGCTGCAGAACAAAGCCCAAGGGTTACCCACCTTTCCGCAGGACATCGAGCTGAATCCCGAGCAGCGCATCATCGCCATCTCGGGGCCCAATGCCGGAGGAAAGAGCATCACCCTGAAAACGGTCGGCCTGCTCCAGCTCATGTTCCAGTGCGGGCTGCTGGTGCCGGTGCACCCTTCGAGCACGATGAGCCTGTTCGAACACATCCTCACCGACATCGGCGACAACCAATCCATCGAAAACCACCTGTCCACCTACTCCTACCGGCTGAAGAAGATGGCGCAATTCCTGCGCACGTGCGACGACCGGACCCTGTTCCTGATCGACGAATTCGGCACCGGTTCCGATCCCGATCTGGGTGGAGCCTTGGCGGCGGTGTTCCTCGAGGAGTTTTACAACCGAGGAGCCTACGGAGTGCTCACCACCCACTACACCAACATCAAACTGCTGGTGGAAAATCTCCCGCAGGCCATCAACGCCTCGATGCTGTTCGACGAAAAGACCCTCAAGCCGCTCTACAAGCTCTACGTAGGACAGGCCGGAAGTTCCTTCACCTTTGAAGTGGCACTGATGAACGGCATCCCCCGCGAGTTGATCAAACGGGCCAAAACGCGGGTGGAGCACGACAAGATCGTACTGGACCGCACCATCGCCGCCCTGCAAAAAGAAAAATCGAACATCCTCGAACAGAGCCGCAACCTTTCCTCGGCACGCGCCAAGGCCGACGCCACGTCCGAAGTCCTGGAAAAGACCAACGAAAAGATTCAGGCCAAACTCGTCGCCTACCAGGAGCTCTTCGACCACAACACCCGACGCATCCAGCTCGGACGCCGCATCGAGGCCCTTACCGACGCTTATTTCTTCAAGAAACAGACCAAGAAAGCGGTCGTAGCGGAACTGACCAAACTCATCGAGACGGAGACTGCCCGCAGAGCCGAAAAAGCAGCCGAACTGCTCAAGGCACAGGAGAAACAGGCCGCCGAAAAAAAGAAAAAGAAGACCGCCGAAGAAAAAACGGCCTCCACCCCCGCTGCTTCACCCGACCCGGCCAAAGAAATCTCCCGCGCCCAAGCCGCCGCCCGCAAAGCCTTGCAGGCTCAGAAAAAAGAAGAGGAAAAACGCCTCTGCGAAGCCGAGAAACAGATCGAGCAGGAGATCGCCCCCATCCGCGAACAAAAGGCCGAGGAATTGGCCGCCCTCCGCCAGCAGCAGCAACAGCCCATCCTCCATCTCCCCATCGCGCCCGGAGACCGGGTACGGCTCGCCGGCGGCTACTCGGTCGGGACAGTCGATCGCCTCGAAAAAGGCATTGCCTACATCGACTACGGCTGGTTCATCACCCAGGCCCCGATCGCGGAACTGGAACTGGTGGAGAAAAAGAAACAGGGCAAAAAGTAATTTTCCCCTTTCTGCCCTTCCGCCTGCCGACCTGCCCCTTTTTCCGCACAACCCCGGACATCCCCTTCCCGCAAGCAGAGAGATTCCCTCCGAGCGAACCCTTTATTTACAATACTTCGCGCCAGAGGTGGCAGTACGGCGTATCCCCCGTCTTGTCGTAATAATGCCGGTGGCAGTCCTGCTGCTCGGGATAAAACACGTCCAAGGGCCGAAGCTGCGTTACCGGGCGGTAACCTTTTTCCCGAAGCTCGTCCAGGACCTGCTCCGCCTGGTGCTTCTGCTCCAGATCGGTGTAAAAAATAGCCGAACGGTACTGAGGGCCTATATCCGGTCCCTGCCCGTCTGCCTGTTCAAAGTCGAAGGTATTGAAATACTGCCGCAGCACTTGCCGGTAAGAGACCTTGGCAGGGTCGAATACCACGCGGACGCACTCCAGATGGCCCGTCCCTCCGGTTTTCACTTCCTGGTACGAGGGTTGGCGCAACCACCCTCCGGCATAGCCTACCTCGGTGGACAGGACCCCTTCCAAACGCGAAAGCCAATACTCCGTCCCCCAGAAACAGCCCGAGGCAAGTACCGCCACCTCCACCGGGGAGGCTTCCGCGCGAGGGTCCATCTGCGGCACGAAGACCATCGACATCGAATTGATGCAATACCGGGTATTCCGTTCCGTCCAGCCTTCTCCGGAGAACACATGGCCCAGATGCGCTCCGCAGGCTGCGCAGACGCTTTCGGTACGCACTCCGTCCGCATCGGGAATCTCGCGCACCGCTCCGGGGATCGCCGCATCGAAAGCCGGCCAGCCGCAATGCGCATCGAACTTGTCCTGCGAGCGGTACAATGCTGCCCCGCAGCGGCGGCAATGGTACATCCCGGGGGCGAACAGATCGACATACTTCCCAGTAAAGGGAACTTCGGTGGCTTTGTGTTCGATGACTTGCTGCTCCAGGGGAGTCAGCGGCTCGGTGGCTGGTTTCATGGCGGTTCCGGTTTTTACAGTTTTTCTTTGTTTCTCCTTTCAGCTTCTTTCACAAGCAAGTCCTTCTGCAAGAGAGGGTCGGGGAATATTTTAGCCCTTGTCCGGCGGAGGGGAAAAATATTTTTCCCGCAGGGTGTAACTTCTTGGCCATTTCCCCGGTCTAATGTAGCAGAAAAAGGCAATAAAAACTGTGAAAACGATGAAAACATTTCTTTTTACCCTCCTGGCACTTCTGTGCGGGGTGGGAGTTCGGGCGCAGGACCAGGCGATGCTGGACTCCTTGCAGACGTTGATGAATCAGGCCGACGGGGCCTTGGGCGAGAAAAATTTCCGGAAGGCGGTCTGCCTGTACAACGAACTGATCTCCACCTGCCAGGCGCAGGACGAGAAGACACTCCCCATACGGGTCCGGCAAGCGGTCCAAGCGCATTGCTACTACAACCTGGCATGCATCTACAGTCTGTCCGATAGAAAAGAAGCGGCCTTGAACGCCTTCCAGAATGCGGTGAACGCCGGCTATCGGGACTATCTGTGGGCCAGCCAAGATTCCGACCTGCGCAACATCCAAAGCGAGACTTTCTTCCGGAAACTGATCCGGGAACTCAAAAAGAAATACGACTACGTGGAGATCCTCAAAAACGCAGGGGGATACACGGGCGATGAGGATACAGCCTCCCGGCCGGAATTCACCTATCTCTCGGCGAACGATCCCCGACTGGTCGCCCTGCGGGAGACGCTGAACCTGGATTCCATCGCGGGGGACGGCGACGAGATTTCCCGGATCAAAAACCTGTGCCTGTGGTTGCACAACACCGTACGTCACGATGGTTCTTCGCGCAACCCGACCGAGAAAAACACCCTGGCGATGCTCGAGCTATGCCGGAAGGAAAACCGGGGGGTCAATTGCCGGATGCTGGCCACGATGCTCAACGAATGCTACCTGGCCCTGGGTTTCAAGTCGCGGTTCGTCACCTGTCTCCCTCAGGACGAGAACGACCCGGACTGCCATGTGGTAACCGTCGTCTGGAGCGATACGCTAGGAAAATGGATCATGGCCGACCCGTCGTTCTACGCATTCTTCCTGGACAAGCAGGGGAACCTGCTGGGCCTCCAGGAGGCGCGCGAAAGAATGATCGAGGGAAAACCGGTGCATGTAAACCCCGAAATAAACTGGAACGGGAATCCCCGCAGTGAGGAAGAACACCTGAACTACATGGCCAAAAACTTCTACTGGTTCTCCTGCCCGGCGGCCTCGACCTACGATACGGAGACCCCCCAGGAGGGCAAATCGGTGCAGTACGTAAGTCTCTCCCCGAGCGGTTTCACCCCTTGGAATGCTTCCCTGGGCAGCTTTACGAGCTGCGATCCGGATTACTTCTGGGCAAAGCCTCGGTAA
>DVLY01000130.1 GCA_018715295.1 Candidatus Merdimorpha stercoravium
CGGCGCAGGGCGCTTATCTTTTCATCTGTCGTCATAACTTCTGTATTTTATCGTTTTTCATCCGGGCGGATCCCCCTTCCCGGGAAGGGAGGGGAGGTTTCGTCCCACTCGGGGCATAAAGTTAGCAATATTCGAGCACATCCGGCGGCGTTTTCCCGGGAAAACCGCCGAATTTTTGTCCGCAGGAAAAGGGGGGAAAGAGTTCTTTCTCGTGTGTACCGGAGGGGAGGCTCTTTTCCAACCGCTTGTTTTTCCGGGGAATGTGTTTATCTTCGCACCGTGTAAAATCAAAACAAAGAACCAGTTATGAGATTGAAATGGCCCATTGCCGCCCTGTTGGGTCTGTTGGCGGTATTTTCCCTGCAAGGACAGCAAAAGACCTACCAGCTCTCGAGCCACATCCTCGACATCCACACCGGACAGCCCGCCCCCGAAGTGGTCATAAGCCTTTCCAAACTCACCCCGCAGGGCGAGTGGGAACTTCTCGACGAAAAGACCACCGACGGGAACGGCCGGGTAAAGGATTTCCTGGAACAGGACGGCAGCGACCACACCGGGGTGTACAAACTCACGTACCACGTAGGGCCGTATTTTGAAAAACAAGGGCAGGACAGTTTCTATCCCTTTATCGAAGTCGTGTTCCGGATCTCCGGGTCGAGCCATTACCACGTTCCCATCACCCTCTCGCCGTACGGGTATTCCACCTACCGGGGCAATTAGGCAAGGGGACATTCGAAGGTTTTCGAAAATATCCGCGGACAGCCTGTGGTACGTGCAAAACGGCTGGACGATCAACAAAAGATTTACAGAACAGTAAAACCAACCCTGAGGAAAAATCCGGCGTCAGCCGGATTTTTTAATGGATGGACACATTTGTGCCGCAGGGATGCAGGAGAAAAGGCCGGATGATCATCCCGCGAAGGAGGAAATGCTCCTGCCTAACAGTCCGGAGTGCCTTCTTCCGCAGCCGGGCTGCCTGCGAAAGGGGAAGCCTTCGGGCATCCTCCCTTGGAAGGTTCTATGGAGGCTGGGGCGGTGCTTTCCTGCGCGCGAGGGAGTATGGTTCGGGGGCGTTGCCCGGGGCAGTGCGATTTTTTGCCGGGAAACGGGGGAAAATCGTATTTTTGTATTCTTATCGCTGAACGAATCATCACCAAAACCAATCCGAACCATGCCCGAACTGTCCGTCCTGTTGCTTTTCATCGCGATGTTCGTCGTTTCGATCCGGGGATTCCGCGATCCGGTGTTCTTCCGCAAGTACCTCTTCGAGGTGAGCGACGTGAAGTACAAGAAGGAGTACTACCGGCTGATCACCTGCGGTTTCCTCCATGTGGACTGGATGCACCTGCTGTTCAATGCCATCACCCTGTACTTTTTCTACTCGATCCCCTTCGGGGTTTTGGGGGAAGTGCGCTTTTTCGTGCTGTACTTCGTCGGCCTGGGGCTTTCGGGTTACTTTTCTTACCTGATCCACCGCAACGACTCCGGATATGCCGCCGTCGGCGCATCGGGGGCGGTCTCGGCCGTGCTTTTCTCGGCCATCGTGCTGCGCCCGAAGTTGGAACTGATCATTTTCCCCATCCCGATCCCCATCCCCGGATATATCTTTGCCGTAGCGTACCTGCTCTATACCACTTACGGGATGCGCCGCTCGTGGGGCAACGTGGGGCATGCCGCGCACCTGGGCGGCGCCGCAGCCGGCGTTTTGCTCACCCTGCTGATGGAACCCCGCGCATGGCACCTGCACCCGTGGATGGTGGGCATCATCCTGACCCTGCTCGTGGTGCTGATCGTGTGGGAACTCAAGCGCCGCCGCATCCTTTAGCCCGTCGAGGGTTCAGGAGGTCTCATGGCTGCTTGGGCCAGGGAGAAAAAAGATCGAAACGCAAACAAAAGACAGAAAAACCATGGACACGAAAACGGTTCTGATCACAGGTGCTTCCTCCGGTATCGGGGAAGGCTGTGCGCGCATCTTTGCCCGGAACGGCCACCGCGTCATCCTCAACGGGCGCAACCTCGAACGCCTCACGGCGGTGAAAACCTCCCTGGAGGCCGACTACGGCGCACAGACTTATCTCTTGCCCTTCGATGTGCGCGACCGCGCGGCTGCCTCGGCCGCTTTGGACAGTTTGCCGCCCGAGTGGAAAGCCATCGACGTGTTGGTAAACAACGCAGGGTTGGTCATCGGGGTGGACAAGGAACACGAAGGCGACCTGGACGAATGGGATACGGTCATCGATACCGATGTGAAAGCGCTCCTGGCCATGACCCGTCTGGTGGTCCCCGGTATGGTGGAGCGCGGGCGCGGCCATGTGATCAACATCGGTTCGATCGCCGGGGATTATGCCTATCCGGGCGGCAGCGTGTATTGCGCGTGCAAAGCCGCTGTCAAAGCGCTCTCCGACGGGCTTCGCATCGACCTGGTCGATACGCCGGTGCGGGTAACCAACGTCAAGCCCGGTCTGGTCGAGACGCGTTTTTCCATCGTGCGTTACCGGGGCGACCGTCAGGCTGCGGACAAGGTCTATCGGGGCGTGCGCCCGCTCACGGGGGACGATGTGGCTGAGGTGGTGTATTTCGCCGCCTCCGTGCCCGAGCACATCCAGGTGGCGGAAGTGCTGGTCATGCCCACGCACCAGGCTACCGGTACCATCGTCCATCGGGAATGATCGCCGAGAGGGAGCGTGCCGGTTCGTTTTTGAGAAAAAGGGAGAGAGGGCTGTAACATATTGCCGGTAAGAGGATTGGGGAGCGGCTCTCGCGGCGGCGTTTTGTTCGCTTTTTTCTTCACCGGAGGGGCTCTCGACCGATAAAGCAAGGGGAGGTAGAGAAAATACAATTGAAATTTTGATAATTCTTTTGTGTGTTAAAATATTTTTGTAATATTGCCCCAGTCCGAAAGGCACGTACAATATTTATTTTCACTGATTTATTCACGAA
>DVLY01000131.1 GCA_018715295.1 Candidatus Merdimorpha stercoravium
ACGCAAGGTTTTTTGAAGAGGCAGGCGGAGGGGTAAGGTGTCCAAGGATGTCCAAAAATTAGTGCTTTGACGGGAGGGGCTTTTGCTGTAATTTTGCGGCGGAAATACGAGTGAGAAAATGTCGGTATTCGTTTCGAAATACGAAGTGATCGTAGTGGGCGGCGGGCATGCCGGCTGCGAGGCGGCGCGGATTGCGGCGCGGATGGGGCGGCGGACGCTGCTCATCACGCAAAACCTGCAAACCGTGGCGCAGATGTCGTGCAATCCCGCGATGGGCGGCATTGCCAAAGGGCAGATCGTGCGCGAAGTGGATGCGCTCGGCGGGTATTCGGGCATCGTAACCGACCGGACGATGATCCAGTTCAAGATGCTCAACCGTTCCAAAGGCCCGGCGATGTGGAGCCCGCGCGCGCAGTGCGACAAGTACCGCTTTTCGCAGCAGTGGCGCATGGAGCTGGAACATACCGACGGATTGGACTTGTTTGCCGATACCGTTACCGAGGTTTTGGTGCGGGACGGCGCGGTGCAGGGCGTGCGGACGTCGCTCGGCGTAGAGGCGTGGGGCGATGCCGTGGTGCTGACCAACGGGACGTTCCTGGGAGGGGTGATCCACATCGGAGAAAAACACTTCGGGGGCGGCCGTATTTCGGAGCCTTCGGCCGAGGGTTTGACCGGTTCGCTGGTGGCGCTCGGTTTCGAGGCGGGGCGTATGAAGACCGGAACGCCTCCGCGTATCGACGCCCGTTCGCTCGACTTTTCCCGGATGATCCCCCAGGAGGGCGATCCGGTGCTGGGGCGTTTCTCGTTCTCGGATACCCCGCCGCTCGAACACCAGGAGCGGTGTTGGATGGCTTATACGAATCCCGAGGTGCACGCCGTCCTGCGCGAGGGCTTCGACCGTTCGCCGCTCTTTACCGGCCGTATCCAGGGAGTGGGGCCGCGGTACTGCCCTTCGGTGGAGGACAAGATCAACCGTTTTGCGGAAAAGACTTCGCATCCTTTGTTTGTCGAACCGGAAGGACGGGGGCTGGTGGAGATGTACATCAACGGTTTTTCGACGTCGCTGCCCGAGGATATTCAGATACGCGCCCTGCGGAAGGTCGAGGGCTTTGAAAATGCGCGGATGCTCCGCCCGGGTTACGCCATCGAGTACGATTATTTCCCTCCGACGCAGCTGCAGGCTACTCTGGAGACCAAGCGGGTGGAAAACCTGTATTTCGCCGGGCAGATAAACGGCACCACGGGTTACGAGGAGGCGGCCTGCCAAGGCCTCATGGCGGGGATCAATGCGGCGTTGAAAACGACGGGGCGGGCGCCTTTCGTCCTGCGGCGCGACCAGGCCTATACCGGGGTGCTCATCGACGACCTGATCACCAAAGGCACGCAGGAACCCTACCGGATGTTTACTTCCCGGGCCGAGTACCGTACCTTGCTTCGCGGGGACAATGCGGACATCCGCCTTACTCCCCTGGCTCACGAACTGGGGACGGTGGACGACCGCGCGCTGGAGCGGGTAGAGCGGAAGGTGCGGGATGCCGAACGGCTGGTAGAGGAATTCCGCGAACTCTCCGTGACGGTCGCTCAGGCGGCTCCTTTGCTCGAAAAGCGTCGGTCGGCTCCCTTGGCACAGGGTTGCAAGGCTGACCGGATCCTTTCCCGTCCGAATATTTCGATGGACGATATGCGGGAGACTTTCCCGAGTATCGAGGCGTTCATCGCCGAAAACGACATTGCCGACGATGCCGTGCAGCAGGCCGAGATCGCGATCAAGTACGAGGGGTACATCGAAAAGGAGCAGGAGAATGTCCGCAAGCTCCACCGCCTGGAGTCGGTCGCCATCCCGGAGGATTTCGACTTTATGCGCATCGGCTCCATCTCGATCGAGGCCCGGCAAAAACTGGAAAAGATCCGGCCGAGAAATATCGGGCAGGCTTCCCGCATCAGCGGGGTAAGCCCGGCGGACATTTCGGTGCTGCTTATCTTTTTGGGGCGTTGATGAGCCCGTGGGAGGCGGATATTTGCGGGCAGCGGGAAGAAGGTGCTCCGGATAAATGTTAATAGAAACGCTGAAACTTCTTTTAACAATCTAAAAATCAGGGGAATAACAATAAAAGCCGTGCGGGGGAATTTTTGAAAAAATTCCCCCGCACGGCTGTTTTTCGTTCCGAAGGGATCACAAGGCAATGTCTTTCGCCGCTTGCCCTTCGATGGGGCTGACGACTTTCGTTTGGTCGAGCAGGATCATTCCCCGGATGATCCCCCGGATGGTTTCGCGCACCGAGTCCGAAACTTTCTGCCGGAGCTGGGTGGTCGAGCGGATCAGGCTCACCTCGCGGGCGGGCACCGGTTTTTCAAATTCGCGCAGCATCCGTCGGTCTTCCTCCGGGAGGGACATGGCGGTCAGGTACGGGAGCACCGTGGTACCGAAGCCTTCTTTGGTCAGGCCGATGAGCGTGTCGAAGTTGCCGCTCGAGAGACGGAAGCGCTGCTTCTCGGCATTCTTTCGGGCTTCCTGGCACAGGTTGAGTACGCTGTTGCGGAAGCAGTGTCCGTTTTCCAGCAGCAGGAGCTGTTCGTCCCCCAGGTCGGCGGGCGTGAGTTTCTTTTTGGCCAGCAGCGGCGATTCGTTTCCTACCAGGGCGACCATCGGTTCGTAGTACAACGGTTCTTCCGTAATGGCGGGGTCGCCCAGGGGGGTGGCGGCGATGCCGGCGTCGATCACTTTTTCTTTCAGTGCCTGGACCATGTCGGCGGTTTGCAATTCCTCCAGGTGGAGGGTAACCTTGGGGTATTTCCTGGTGTAGGTCTTCAGAAAGAGCGGCAGCAGCGAGGGCATCACCGAGGGGATGATCCCCAGGTGGAAATCGCCCGACACCGAACCTTTCGCCTGGTCGATCAGGTCCTTTATCCGCATCGATTCTCCGACGGTGGCCGCCGCCTGGGCGACGATCTGCTGTCCGAGGGGAGTGGGGGCGACGGGTTTTTTGTTGCGGTCGAAGATCTGTACCCCGAGTTCCTCTTCGAGTTTCTGTACCTGCATCGAGAGGGTCGGTTGGGTGACGAAGCACTTTTCGGCCGCTGTGGTAAAACTGCCCCAGCGGGCTACGGCCAGGATGTATTGGAGTTGGACTAAAGTCATGCCTTGCGGTTTGTGTGGGTTCGATTTGTTTTCTTGCTGCTGCAGCGGGCTAATATAGCGAGATTTGCCGGAAAATGCGGCGGTTTTCCCGAGATTTTGTTTTTCCTCCGGCGGCGGGGGCTTTGGAGGGGGAGCTTGTGCCGGTCGGAGGTGGTTCCCGGCGGGAGAAAATGGAGGGAAAAATCGCGGTATCCCCGGAAGGTTTCATACCTTTGTTTGCGAGATAACCCGAGAGAAGACCCCGATGGACCACAAGGAAAACATGAGCGTGTTTGGCATCCGCCCGCTGATGGAGGCGGTGGATAGCGGGAAGATACCCGACAAGATATTCATTCAGCGAGGATTGCGGGGCGAGGCGGCCGCCGAACTCATGCACATGCTCAAAGAGCATTCGTTGGCTTACAGCCTCGTGCCGCAGGAAAAACTCGACCGCCTGACCCGGGAAAACCACCAGGGGGTCTTTGCTTTTCTCTCGCCGGTGGAGTTCGCCTCGGTAGAGGGGGTGGTCGAGGAGGTGATGGGACGGGGTGGAATGCCTTGGGTGTTGCTCCTGGACCATCTGACCGATGTGCGCAACTTCGGGGCCATCGTCCGCACGGCCGAATGTGCGGGCGTCGATGCGGTGGTGGTGGCGGCGCAGGGGGCGGCTCCGGTGAGTGCCGAGGCGGTGAAGGCTTCGGCCGGGGCGATGTTCCGCGTGCCGATCTGCAAGTCGGCCAACCTGACCGATACGGCCTACTATCTGAAACAATGTGGCCTGCGCCTTGTCTGCGCGACGGAAAAGACCGATGCGGTGGTCTATTCGGCCGATCTGACCGGGCCGCTGGCTTTGGTGATGGGCAATGAGGAAAAGGGTATTTCCAAACAGCTGCTCCGTTTGGCCGATCTGCGGGTGAAACTCCCGATGGCCGGACAGATCGGTTCGCTCAATGTTTCGGCGGCTTGTGCGGCGGTACTGTACGAGGCGGTTCGTCAGCGGGGGATATAGAAAAATATTTCCTGGCCCGGAAGTTCGGCTGGGGGCGAAAAGACGATCGTTGCTTCCCGGGATCGGGTGTGCACTGGGCGGGGGTTAGCCTCCGTGCGAGAGGAGATGTTCCACGAGGATTTTTACTCCGATGCCCACCAGGATGATGCCTCCGCAGAGTCCGGCCCAGCGGTTGAGCCGCAGTCCGAAACGCAGTCCCATGCCGATGCCCGAGAGGGACGAGGCAAGCGTTACGGCAAAGATGATGACGGTGGCCAGCACGATCCGGATGTTGAGAAAGGCGAACGAGATGCCTACGGCCAGGGCGTCGATGCTCGTGGCCAGGGCGATGCACAGGGTGGTGCGGGTGCTCCAGGGATGGGCCGTGTCTTCTTCCGGGGCTTTCGGGCAGGGGCAGGTGTCTTTGGGCGCGTGGCCTTCCCGCAGGCTTTCCCAGATCATTTTCCCGCCGAGAAATCCCAACAGGGCGAAGGCGATCCAGTGGTCGAGGCTTTCGATCAGGCTCTTGAAATGTTCCCCCGCGATCCATCCGATAACCGGCATGGCGGCTTGGAAGGCGGCCAGCGTCAGGGCGATCTTCAGAGCGCGCACCATCGAGAAGCGCTGCATGGCTACCCCGCCCGATACCGAGGCGGCAAAGCTGTCCATCGACAGCCCGAGGGCCAGCAGGAGGAGTTCGATGGCGGTCATGGCGTGAGGCGGTTCGTTTTTTTCGTTCGCAGATCCCTTGCCCGGGTGGGCGGAGGGTGCAAAAGTACAAACAAAAACTCCGTATATTTGCAAAAATTTTCCCCTTTCCTGTGG
>DVLY01000008.1 GCA_018715295.1 Candidatus Merdimorpha stercoravium
GGCGGGGCGCTGCGCGCCCTGCCTGCCCGCCCCGCTGCACTCGCCTGCACGCCCAACCTCCCCTCCCAAAGTCGTTGCGCACAAAAAAGGGGCGGCCTGCGGCCGCCCCTTTTTTGTGCGCAACGATGACCTTACAGACGCACCGCTACCCCGTAAGGCAAACGCGTAAGCACCACCGGCTCACCCGATTCGGATACCTGGCGCACCGTGCGGTACATCCCGTAAAGGTCCTCGCCCACCAGCTCCTTCACTTTCACCTGCGCATCGCTGTTGAGGATCGACAGCACCTGTTCGAGCGACGAAGCGGAAGTCTTCGGGTATTCCACCACCGAATAATCCACCGCCCCGGCCAAATCGGCCGCCTTGGCAATGGCTTGGTCCAACCCGCCGATCTCGTCCACCAGCCCGATCTGCAGCGCAGACACCCCGCTCCACACACGGCCCTGCGCAATGGCATCGACCTGGTCCCAGGTCATCCCGCGGCCTTGCGCCACCCGGCCTACGAACTGCGAATAGGTCTGCTCCACGCTGTTCTGAATGATCTTACTCAAGCCCGGGCTTACCGGAGTGAGGATCGTCGGATCGGCCGAATTGGGATAGATCGACACCTGATCCGTAGTAATCCCGTTGCGCCCGGCCAACTCCTCCACATTGGGGATATAGGCAAACACCCCGATCGACCCCGTGATGGTCGTCGGTTCGGCAAAGATGTAATCCGCTCCGCACGAGATGTAGTATCCCCCCGAAGCCGCATAATCGCCCATCGACACCACCACCGGCTTTTCGCCCTTGAGGTCCTCGACCATCTTCCAGATGTTGTCCGCCGTAATGGACACCCCGCCGGGGGAGTTCACGCGCAGCACCACCGCTTTGACCCGGTCGTCCTCCGCCGCTTTTTCAAAACCCTTGCGCAGGGCCTCTTCGCTGATCTGCGAAACCGTACCCTTTCCGTACACGATGTCTCCCTGGGCATAGATCACTGCCACGCGATCCTCGCCCCCATGCATACCAAGACGCCCTGTCACATGACGGGCATATTCGGCGTACTTCACGCGATTCTCTCCCCCCAAACTATCCAGATACGCATCGTACTGCTCGGCATACAGCAAACTGTCCACCAGTCCGCATTCCAAAGCCCCCGAAGCGGTAAATCCCAAACGCTGCGAAGCCACCCGATCGACCCACTCCCGGTCGTATCCGCGCGACTGGGCCGCTGCGATCGAAAGCGTATCCCAAATGGTGGAGATCAGCTCCAGGCTCTGCCGGCGGTTCTCGGGACTCATCTTCTCCAGCAGGAACGGCTCGACCGCACTCTTGAACTTCCCGGTACGGAATACCTGAACCCCTACGCCGTATTTCTGCTCGAAACCCTTGAAGAACATCGAGGTCATCGACATCCCTTTGAAGTCCACCGTTCCGTTCGGATTGAGGAACACCTTGTCCGCCAAACTCTTGACGATGTAGTCCCCCTGGCTGTACAGGTTGGCATAGGCCGTAACGTACTTCCCGGAGGCCTTGAATTCGTCCAAAGCCTTGCGGATAGCCACCAGTTGCGCCATCCCCCCGCCGAAGCCTTCCCCGGTGAGCGAGATCCCTCCGATGTTATCATCCTGCGCCGCATAAGCGATGGTCTCGGTCATTTCCCGCAGGCTCACCGGCATGGACACGTTCCCGGCCATGGTGGAAAACGAAGTGAAAATAGCCATCGGGTCTTCCACCGCCCGGTCCATGATCGGCACGCTCAGGTCGATCACCAACGTGCTCGCGGGTCTGACCACCGGCTCGGGTTGCGAACCCAGACTGGCCAAAGCCGAGAAAAACCCGATTATCAGGATAAACGGCAGGATCATCAGCACCACGCCGGCCAGCAGCGCGGCAAAAAACATCTTGAAAAACTGTCCCATATCTTTCGATTTTTTGTGTTGTCAAAACTATGCAAAAAAGACCCCTTTGCCCGGGATTCCCGCTGCAAAAGGGTCTTTCGACCGTCTCTGGCCTTACTCCCACAGGGCTTACTGCGGCATTCCGATCAGGATAGGCGGAGCCAGCGGGATGAATTTCTCGCCTGCACCCAGCGCATTCTGGGCAGCAGCGGAGTTGGCATTGGCCTGTTCGCGGATACGGGCCGCATCGTTGGCTACGAACTCCTCCCAGGAAGGCGTTTCATTGGAGATGGTCTTGATCTTCGTGTAGATGAAGTACGCCTGCGGGCCGTTGAAGTAGCGCACATTGTCGTTCATGATGCTGTTCTGCTCGGCACGCCAGATACCCTTGGCATAGGTGCAAGCTCCCTCGAAGAAGCCCACCTCGGGATACGTTTCGGGGTCTGCCAGGAAAGGCTGCCAGTTGCTCGGTGCCTGATCGGCCACATTGGTGAGCGAGACGTTGAGATACTGTCCGATGCCCTGCCAAGCCGCCAGGGTAGCCGCATTGTAACTTCCACTCGAAGAAGGCAGCGTCTCATCGTAATAGATGTACTCGTCGGCAAAACGTCCGAAACCGTGTCCGCCCACTTCATGGCGCAGGGTAGCCTCGAAACTCATCGTACCGGGCGAAGTGGACATCGGGCACATCCCGATGCAAGCCCCCGTACCGTACATAATGCACGTACCGGCATACCGCTGGTCGTTGATCACCAGGATGATCACCGTCTTGTTGATGATGTTGTTGCGATCGGTAATGGCGCCGCTCACAGGGTTTCCGTCCTTGTCCAATACGATATCGGCCCCTTCCTTCATCACGGGAACCCGACGGGCGTAATTGAACACCCTCTGATAGTCGCACGAAGTCGACGTGGAATTCGACTCCTGCGAAAAAGTAGCGCTGAAAGCCGTATTGCGCACCGTCGAAGCGAAGTTCTGACGGGTCGAACCGTCGTAGCCATACCCGTAGGTAGCCCCGCGCTGCTTGCTCTCGGCATATACGTAATATATGTTGAAATGGTCGCGGTACGAACGGAACGGCTCGATATCGAAGAATGCCTCGCGCGCACGATCCATCGCCTGGTCGTAAGCCCCGCCTTCGGTCAGGTCGTCGAGGGTGAAGCCGTCGCCCATGATCACGATGTTCACCGCATTGGACTGACGGTTGATTTCGGCCGCCTTGTACGACCCTTCCTCGTGGAAATTCAGGTTCGTATTACCTTCCTGGCTCACGTTGACGGCATATTTCCCTTGCGAGGAAGCCACCGTCAGGGTAGCCGAGCGCGGGTTGCGCGTATCGTTGTCCGCAATAGTCAGCGCCACCGTCCGGCTGCCGGTGCCCGAAGTAACTTCCGGCTTGCACCATTCGGTCGCCCCGCTGATGGTCCAGGCCACGTTGGACGATATTTTGATTTCCCCCGAAGCGTTTTCCGCCGCTACGGAAAATGTCGTCTGGGATTCGATCTTCAGGAACGGATCTTCCCCCCCTTTCGAACAGGATACCACGGCGGCAAAACAAACGAGCATCGCCGCAGCAAAACGAGTCCAATTTTTCATCATATGCTATTTTTTGTGTGTTCTTCTGCAAGAAATATCACTGGGCCGCCTGGTTGACCACCACTGTTACCTGTCCCAGGAACGAGACGACGACCAACTCTGCCTTCCGAGGCTCCGAGGTCGTATTCTTTTGCACCGACAGATTCACCGTCCGGCGACCGCTGCCCGTGATTAGATCGGGTTTGCACCACTGAGGAGCGTTGGTTACCGTCCAGGTTACATCATTGGACGCATCGACCTTGATCTGTGCCTGCGTATCGTTCGCTCCGAGGTTGATCGTCGTAGAAGATTCGACTCCGAAATACGTTTCCTTGTCCTTGGAGCAGGAGGAGAACAGTGCCAACAAAGGCAAAAGCAATACCAGAAATGCGATTTTTCTCTTCATGACCATTTTTATTGTGCAGTCCGGCAAAAGTAGCAGGAATAATGTTAATTGCAAACCATTTCCCCCGATTTCAGCAGAAAAAGCAGAAAAAATCTCCCCTTTTATATGCACACGACGGCCTGCACCACACCGGGAGCAAGCCGTCGAGACTTTTTCCGTATGATTCCTGATAGAAAATTACAAGCGCTGCTTTTTGGCTTCGATCGACAAGGTCGCATGCGGGACGGCCATCAGGCGCTCCTTGGAAATGAGCTTGCCCGTTACGCGGCATATCCCGTAGGTCTTGTTTTCGATGCGCACCAACGCATTGCGCAAGTCGCGGATAAACTTCTCCTGACGGGCCGCCAACTGGGCATTGGCCTCTTTGGACATCGTCTCCGACCCTTCCTCGAAAGGCTTGAAAGTGGGCGAAGTATCTTCCGTACCGTTTCCCGCATGGTTCAGGTACGTCCCCCGGATGATCTCAAGGTCTCTTTCCGCCTTGGCTATCTTTTCGAGAATCAACGCTTTGAACTCCTCCAACTCGGCGTCCGAATACCGTTCTTTTTTTTCGTTCGTCTCCATAGCCTACACGTGTTTTAGGATGTTAATACCCATTTTCACATCGTCGAACTCCACCGGTTCCATCCCTTCCGACCCGTTGTCGAAAGTCAGGCTCTCCGACAAAGTCTCCGAGCAAATATAATCAATATTCTGCTCGATTGCCAATTTTATCTCCTGCGGAGCGTTAATTCGTATATCGATCCGATCGCCCACATTCAGTCCGCGCTCCTTGCGCATGTTCTGCACGCGGTTCACCACCTCGCGCGCAATGCCCTCGGCCCGCAAAGCCTCGTCGATGGTCAAGTCCAATGCCACCGTCAGCCCGCCGTCCGAAGCCACCGCACTGCCTTCCACATCCTGGGTGGAGATTTCCACCTCGTCGCGGTGGACGGTAAACATCCGGCCGTCGAGCTCGACCTCCCAAGCCCCCTCGGTCTCCAAAGCGGCGATTTCTCCCTGGTTCATCGCCTGGATCCGAGCGGCGACCGCCTTCATATCCTTGCCGTAGCGCGGCCCCATCTTCTTGAAGTCGGGCTTGATCTGCTTGACGAACATCGAAGCATCGGAGAGCAAGTCCACCCGTTTGACATTCAACTCGGAGAGGATCAACCCCTCTACCGCATGGATCTGCGCTGCAAAACCGTCCGAAAGGCATGGGATCATGATGCGCGAGAGCGGCTGACGCACCCGGATCCGGGCACGTTTGCGCAGCGAAAGCCCCATCGAGCAGATCTTCTGCGCCAACTCCATCCGCTCTTCCAGGGCCTTGTCCACCTTCGAAGCGTCGTACGCCGGAAAATCGGCCAAGTGCACCGACAGGCTACCGTCGCGGCCGGTTACCGCATTGAGGTCGCGGAACAGGCGGTCGGCAAAGAACGGTGCAATCGGACTCATGAGCACCGAAAGGGTTTCCAGACACGTGTACAGGGTCTGGTACGCAGAGAGTTTGTCCCGATCGTCCCCCGACTTCCAGTAACGCCGGCGGGAGAGCCGCACGAACCAGTTCGAGAGGTTTTCCCCCGTGAAATACTGGATGAGCCGTGCTGCCCGCGTGGGTTCGTAATCGTCCAGCGCATCCTGCACCTGCTTGACCAGCGTATTGAGTTCCGAAAGGATCCAGCGGTCTATTTCCGGACGCTGGCCGTACTCCATGTCCGCCTCCTGGTAAGTAAAACCGTCCAGGTTGGCATACAGGGCAAAGAACGAGTACGTGTTGTACAGCGTGCCGAAGAACTTGCGGCGCACCTCTTCGATACCCTCCGGATCGAACTTCAGGTTGTCCCACGGCTGGGCGTTGGAGATCAGGTACCACCGCACCGCATCCGAGCCGTAACGGTCGATCGTCTCAAAAGGATCGACGGCATTGCCCAGGCGTTTAGACATCTTCTGACCGTTTTTATCCAGCACCAGTCCGTTGGAGATCACGTTGCGGTAGGCCACCGAATCCTTCACCATCGTCGCGATGGCATGCAGGGTGTAGAACCACCCGCGCGTCTGGTCCACGCCTTCGGCGATAAAGTCGGCCGGAAATCCCTTCCCGGAGTCGATCAGTTCCTTGTTTTCAAACGGATAGTGCCACTGGGCGAAAGGCATCGAGCCCGAATCGAACCACACGTCGATCAGGTCGGCTTCGCGGCGCATCGGGCGCCCCGTCTCCGAAACCAACACGATACCGTCGACGATGTGCTTGTGCAGGTCGAGGTGCTCGTAGTTTTCCTCGCTCATGTCTCCCGGCACGAAATCCGGGTACGGGTCCTCGGCCATCAGTCCCGCACGGATCGACTTGGCGATCTCCGCCTTCAGTTCGGCTGCCGAACCGATGATCTTTTCCTCCTTCTTGTCCTCCGTGCGCCAGATCGGGAGCGGAATACCCCAGTAGCGCGAACGCGAGAGGTTCCAGTCGTTGGCTCCGGCCAGCCAGTTGCCGAAACGGCCCGTGCCGGTAGCCGCCGGCTTCCAGTGGATCGTTTCGTTGAGCTCGCTCATCCGCTCGCGCACCTGCGGGATACGGATAAACCACGAATCGAGCGGATAGTACAGCACCGGTTTGTCCGTACGCCAGCAGTGGGGGTAGGAGTGCGTATGTTTCGCGGCCGAGAAAGCCTTGTTTTCTTCCTTGAGCTGGATGATGATCTGCACGTCGAGGCTCTTTTCCGGTTCCTGGCCCGGTTCGTAGTAGGCATTTTTGACGTACATCCCGGAGTACTTGCCCAACCCCTGGATAAAGCGCCCCTGCAAGTCCACCAGCGGCACCGGGTTGCCGGCCTCGTCCAGCACCAGCATCGGCGGGATGTCGGCCAGTTTGGCCACCCGCGCGTCGTCCGCGCCGAAGGTCGGGGCGATGTGCACGATACCCGTACCGTCCTCGGTGGTTACGTAGTCGCCCGAGATCACCCGGAAAGCCTTTTCCGCATCCCGGTAAGGCAACACCAAGGGCATCAGCTGCTCGTAGTGCGCACCCACGAGGTCCTTGCCCTTCAACTCTCCCTCGATCCGGTAAGGGATCTTCTTGTCCTCCGGCTTGTAGGCCTCGAAGTCGGCTTCGCCGGCCGCCTCGAAGAATTTCCCGCCGAAGACCGACGGCAGCAGCACCTTGGCCAGGATCACATGCTCCGGGACGAAGGTGTATTGGTTGAAGGTGCGTACCAGCACGTAGTCCACCGCATCGTTCACAGCCAGGGCCGTATTGGACGGAAGGGTCCAGGGCGTAGTGGTCCACGCCAGGAAATACACGTCGCCTTCCTTGCGCCAGGCTTGGGGCAGAGTGTCCTTTACCGCGCGGAACTGTGCCGTTACCGTCGGGTCGGACACGTCGCGGTAGCACCCCGGCTGGTTCAACTCGTGGCTGGAAAGCCCCGTGCCCGCTTTGGGCGAATACGGCTGGATGGTATATCCCTTGTACAGCAATCCTTTGGCATAGATCTGCGCCAGAAGCCACCATACGGTTTCCATGTATTTCGACTTGTAGGTGATGTACGGGTGCTCCATGTCCACCCAGTAACCGATGCGGCGGGTCAGTTCGTTCCACTTGTCCGTGTAGCGCATCACCACCTGGCGGCAATACCGGTTGTAGTCCTCCACCGAGATCTTCTTGCCGATGTCCTCCTTGGTAATGCCCAGTTCCTTTTCCACACCCAGCTCTACCGGCAGCCCGTGGGTATCCCAGCCGGCCTTGCGCTGCACCTGATAACCGGACAGGGTCTTGTACCGGCAAAAGATGTCCTTGATCGTGCGGGCCATCACGTGATGGATCCCCGGCATGCCGTTGGCCGAAGGCGGCCCTTCGAAAAAGACGAAGGACGGAGCGCCCCGGCGCTGCGAAACGGACTTCTCGAAGATGCCGTTTTGCTCCCAATATTTCAATTCCTCCCCAGCCAATCCGGTGAGGTTCAAATCCTTGTACTCTCTGAATTTTTTATTGCCCATAGTTTTCTGCCGGCGGGGAACCGCCTCGCTTGTAAGAATTTGCGAAAATACGCATTTTTCCGGTTTTTTCCGCCGGCCGCCCTGTCTTTTTGCACATTTGCCGCCGTAACCCGCAAAATATTTGCACGATAAGTTCCCTTTGCCTATCTTTGCTCCGGATTCCGCAGAGTCCCCGCCCCCGGCGGAGATTCCATTTATTAACTAAAACCTATCGTTTTGGACCCCGACCCGTATTGTAGTCCGCTGTTGTTGTTTGCTGAAAACGTCGATTTTCACGCGATCGCCTACATCCTTCTGCTCATCCTGTTGTTCATGGTTTCGGCCCTGATGTCGGGTTCGGAAACTGCGCTGTTTTCCCTCTCCAAGTCCGAGATCGAAGCGTTCCGCTCCTCGCGCAACCCGAGCGAGGAAAATGTGGCGCGCCTGCTGGAAAAACCCGAACGGCTGCTGGCCACCATCCTGATCGTCAACAATTTCGTCAACATCGGCATCGTCCTGATCTTCGAATACCTGCTGCGCTATTATCTGGTCATCGAACATCCTGTGCTGCGCGTAGTCGTTTCGGTCGTGCTCACCACCTTCCTGCTGGTACTCTTCGGCGAAGTGCTGCCCAAGGTGTACGCCACCGGCAACTACAAAGGCTTCAGCCGGTTTGCCTCCGGACCGATGACCGTCGTGGTAAGCCTGATGCGCATCTTCAGCGCTCCGTTCATGCTGCTGAGCCGGGGGCTGGAAAAGATCCTCGCCCGCCGTCCGCACGAAACCCTCTCGGTGGACAACCTCTCCCAGGCACTCGAAATGACCGCCGGCGGCGAATTGGACGAAGACGGGGAAAAGCGCATCCTGGAAGGCATCGTATCCTTCGGCAAGACCGAAGCCCGCGCCGTGATGACCCCCCGCACCGAAATGTTCACCCTGGCGGACACCTGCCCCTTCGACCGTCTGAAAAGCCAGATCGTCAAACAGGGCTACTCCCGCATCCCCGTTTACCACGAGGACCCGGACCACATCATCGGCATCCTCTACATCAAGGACCTGCTGGGGCACCTGGGCAAGACGGACTTCGCCTGGCAATCGCTCCTGCGCGCTCCGCTGTTCGTTCCCGAGAACCGCAAGATCGACGACATCCTGGTGGACTTCCAGGAGCAGAAAAACCACATGGCCATCGTGGTGGACGAATACGGCGGCACCTCGGGCATCCTCACCATGGACGACATCCTCGAAGAGATCGTGGGCAACATCTCGGACGAATTCGACGAGGAAGAAACGCCCTATACGCAGAAAGACGCCACCAACTTCCTCTTCGAAGGCCACATCTCGCTCAAGGACTTCTACCGCGCCATGGACTTCGACGACCGCCAGGAGGAGACCTTCGAAGCCGCCAAAGGCGAAGCCGACTCCCTGGCCGGATTCCTGCTGGAACTCTCCGGCGCCTTCCCCAAACGCGGACAGGAGATCCGCTTTGGCCGCTATGCCTTCACCGTCGAATCCATCGACCGCAAGCGCATCCGGCAGATCTCCCTCACCCTGCTCCCCGACGCGCAGGATGAGGAACAAGACTGACCTCCTCTTTCCCCGCTTCGCCCCTCGTGAAACAGTTCCTCCTGACAGGGGCACTTGCCGCCTCGCGCCTTCCCGAAGCGATTGTTGATAAATAACGCGCGGAAAATACCCCGCGCGTCCCTCTTTTTAGTAACTTTACCCTTTCGCAAAACCAACGCGACATACGCCTATGTTCCTCAATCCGAAAGAAGACCGATCCGACCTCATCGCCCGGTTTGAATCCATGCTCAAGGAGGGTTCTCCGGTCTTTTTCGATTCCTCGGCCTGGGAGGACATCATCGACTATTACCTGCGCAACCTCCAATACGAAAAGGCCGGCATCGCCGCTTCGATGGCCCTGGACACGTACAGCACGTCGTCCTCCCTCTCGCTGGCCTGTGCCGAAGCCTTCATCTACGACGGCAACGCCGAACGCGCCCGTCAGATCCTCGACAGCCTCGCTCCCCTGTGCGCCGGCGATGCGGACTACCTGGTCGCGCAAGGGCTCTACCTCTCGTACACCAAACAGTCCAAACAGGCCATCGAATGCTACCTGGCTGCCTATCCCGAATACGACGACCGCCTGCGGCTGGACATCCTGCTGGGCGAGGAGTACGCCACTACCGGCAACCTGAGCCTGGCGGCCAAATACCTCCAACGCGCTGTGCTGGCCAACCCTTCGGATGCCGACACCATCGCCCGCCTGGCCGAGATCTATTCCTTCGGACAGGACGACGCGCAAGCCGTCCGCTTTTTCAACCGCCTGATCGACGCCGATCCGTACAACGCCGACGCCTGGCACAATCTCGGCATTTTCCTCTCCAAACAGGAAAAGTGGGACGAAGCCCTGCGCGCCTACCAGTACACCCTGCTGCTCGATCCGCAACGTGCCATGGCCTACTACGACATGGCCGACGTGTACGAACAGCGCGAACAATACGACCTGGTGGCCCGGACGCTGCTCGAACTCCTTTCGGTACGACACTTGGAAGACCCCTATCCGTACCTCCGCCTGGGGGAATGCTACCAAGCGATGGACGACTTCGACAGCGCCTGCGAATACTTCCTCAAAGCCGTACATTACGACCCGCAGCTCTCCCGCGGATGGTACGGGCTGGCGGCCGTGCACTTCGATGCCGGCTACAAGAAACAAGCCCTCGACTACATCCGCCAAGGTATGGCGGCCGACCGCTACGACATCGACTGCCTGCGGCTGGCCTGGGAGATCGAGGAATCGCTCGAACGCTACGACGACGCCCTGACCCACCTGCAGGAAGTGATCGACCACCCGGAGAGCAACGCCGAAGACTACCTCGACCTGGCCTACTTCCTCTACCAGCGGGGACGGCTCAAGGAATCGCTCGACACCCTGAAAACCACCCGGACGCTTTTCCCCGAAGCCCACGAGGTCTTCTACCACCTTTGCGCCCTGTATTGCGCCCTCGACCAACGGGAACGCTGTCTGGAAATGTTCGAGCGCGCCGTACGCCTCGCCCCGGAAATGATCGGCGTGCTGCGCGACAATTACCCGAACCTGATGCGGGTGGACGAAACCAACAAGAAGATCTATCTCACACAAAAATAAAATTCAAACTCCATGCTCAAAAGACTCCTTCTTCTATCCGCCGCAGCCGCGCTGATGGTCGGATGTTCCGCCAAGAAACAAGGCGCGGAGATGGCGCCGGTGGACGTTACCTGGACGATGGCCGGCAACATGCAAGGTCCGGACAGTGCCTACTACAAGACGGTGTTCACCTTCCGCAACACCTCGGATCGCCCGTTGGACAACAACTGGGTCATCTACTACAACCAGTTCCCGCGTGTTCCCCTGCATTCGGACTCCACGCAGGTAAAGGCCGAGAAAGTCATCGCCGACTTCTTCCGCCTGTACCCCACCGAGTATTACCAGCCGATCGCCCCCGGCGATTCGCTCGAAGTAACGATCCTCTTCCGCGGGTCCTCCAGCAAAGAGATCGAAGCCCCGATGGGCATGTACTTCGTCCCCTGCGACGAGCAGGGCAAGGAGCTCACCCCGCAAAAGATGAATCCCGTTACCATCACCCCGTTCGACCCCTCCACTTCGGCCCGCCGCAACAAGAACGACCGCTACCCCTATCCCTACGGCCCGTTCCAGTATGCCCAGGACGAAGACCTGGTGCTGGACGCTCCCTTGCGTTCGCTGGACATCATCCCTTCGGTAAAACAAGGCCGTGAAACGGGCGACACCGTCGCCATCGGGTCGCGCATCGCCCTCTCCGCTTCGGCCGGGCTGGACAATGAAAAAGACTTCCTGGCCCAGGTACTCGAAAAGGACTATGCCGCACAACTCTCGGATTCGGCAGCCTACCCCATCTCGCTGGCTATCGACTCTACGGCCGCCTGGACCAACGGGGAAAGCTACCGCCTGGAACTCACTCCCGAAGGGGCTGCCATCACCGGAGCTTCCTCGGCCGGCGTGTTCTACGGCATCCAGACCCTGCGCGCCGTACTGGGAATGAACACCCTGCCGCTGCGCACACCTGCCATATCCATCAGCGACTATCCCGACTTCGGATACCGGGGCATGCACCTGGACGTCGCCCGCAACTTCCAGACTCCCGAGGCAGTCAAACACCTGCTGGACATGATGGCTTACTACAAGCTGAACGTCTTCCATTTCCACTTCAACGACGACGAGTCCTGGCGTCTGGAGATCCCCGGCATTCCCGAACTGACCTCCTACGGTGCCCGTCGCGGCCATACGCTCGATGAAAAGGACATGCTGCACCCCACCTACGGTTCCGGTCCGTTTGCCGACGACACCACTTCGCACGGCTATGGCTACTTTACCCGCGAGCAATTCATCGACCTGCTGCAGTACGCCACCCGCCTGCACATCCAGGTGATCCCCGAGATCGAAACTCCCGGCCACGCCCGCGCCGCCATCTACTCGATGAAGCACCGGTATGAAAAATACAAGGATACCGATCCTGAAGAAGCTACCCGTTACCTGCTGCACGACCCGGCCGACACGTCCGAATACACCTCCGCCCAAGGCTTCCATGACAACGTGATGTGCGTAGCCAACGAAGGGGTGTACAACTTCCTGGACAAAGTCGTTACCGAACTCCAGGCCATGTACCGCGAAGCCGGTGCTCCGCTGGCAGGCATCCAGACCGGCGGCGACGAAGTGCCGCGCGGCGCATGGCTCGGTTCCCCGGCCTGCCAAGCTTTGATCGACCAGGGAGTCGTCGCTTCCAAGGATGATCTGCGCGACTACTATACCGCCCGCCTGAAGAAGATCCTGGACGAGAAAGGCCTGAAATTCTACGGCTGGATGGAGATTGCCACCAAAAAAGGCAAGGTCAATCCCAAATTCCAGGATGCCGGTTTCGTCGCCTACTGCTGGGATACGGTCGGCAGCTGGGGCGGTGAAGAGATGCCCTACCACCTGGCCAACTCGGGGGTAGACGTCATCCTGTGCAACGCCCCCAACCTGTACTTCGACTTTGCATACAACAAACATGCCGAAGAACCGGGTCTCTACTGGGGCGGTTGGGTAAACGAGCGCGACTCGTACAACCTGCTGCCGTACGACATGTACCGCTCGGTACGTATCGCCCTGAACGGCACCCCGATGGATTGGGACAAAGCCGTGAGGAAAGCCAACGGCACCCCGAAAGAACGCCTGACCTCCGAAGGCAAGAAACACATCCTCGGCATTCAGGGCGAACTGTGGAGCGAGACCATCAAAGGCGAGCCGATGATGCAGTACTACATCTTCCCCAAGATCGTCGGGCTGGCCGAACGCGCTTGGGATGCCGTTCCCGACTGGTCGATGATCTCCGGCAAGCAGACACGCGAGAAAGCCTACAACGAGGCCCTCGGCGCTTACCTGACCAAGATCGCCCGCAAGGAAATGCCCTACTGGGAAAAACAGGGCATCAACTTCCGCCTTGCCTCGCCCGGTATCGAGATCAAGGACGGCATGCTCTACATCACCAACTCCGTTCCCGGCACCTCGGTACACTATACCACCGACGGCAGCGAGCCTACCGAGCAGTCGCCCATCTGGACGGCTCCCGTACCGGTAGAAGGCACCGACATCCGGGCTACGACCATCGGTTTCGGGAAAAAGAGCGTTACGCTCCAGTACCAGGGCGAATAGTGTCCCGGGAAGTTTCCTGAAAAGCATCCCCGCGACTCTCGTCGCGGGGATTTTTTATCCGTCTTCCGAATGCCGGCAAATATTTTTTCGCGGGAAAATTTGCACGGGGAATATTTTCACCGTACATTTGCCACCGTCTAACGACAGACAACCGGTCCCGTAGCTTAACTGAATAGAGCATCAGATTACGGCTCTGAAGGTTGAAGGTTTGAATCCTTCCGGGATCACTGAGAAAGCCCCTGCATTGCGCAGGGGCTTTTTTATTGGGTATCACCTCTCCAAACCTGCCCATTTCCGAAAAACCGCCCCACAAGAAAAGTCCCGTCGGAGCATTTTTCAACGCTCCGACGGGACTTTGCCAGCCAACTTCACTGCCTCTCCAAAGAGCCACCCTGCCCCTTCTTGGCAGGATGCAGTGGATTATCTTTTGGCTTTTACCACCGCCTGGTCGATCTTCGTGCCGTTGCGGTCGTAAAGGGTGAGCAGCAACTGATCGTCGTTGCCTTCAAGCAGGATCGCACCGACCGTACGGCCACCTTCGCTCCAACGGCATTTGATCAAGTCCTTGTTGTCGGTCCATTCTTTGAGTTCCTGTCCCCGTTCGTTGTCCGAAGAAGGCGTCTGAATGTACACCGTACCTACCGAACCATCGGTTTCCTTGCCCTGGTACACGGCATTGGTGCGGGCATAGATGTGGTTGTTGGCTCCGATGGCCAAATCGACACCGCACTGGTCGAACAAGTCTTTCCACCGGTTGTATTGGGAAGCCCGACCATTATTTCCATAAAACCACTGGTAGTGCTCCATCACCACGATGTACTTCGAGGGATTGTTCTCGATCACTTCCCGCACCCATGCCTGGGCAGCGGCCAGACCTTCGTCGCTGCGCATATCCTCGTTGTTGAGCATGATGAACAGCACATTGCCGTACTTGAAATAGTAACATACCCCCTCTTCGCCCGGATAGCCGTTGAGCGGATTGTTGTTCACGTGGCGGAAGTACTCGTTGCTCAAGCGTTTGGACTGACGGTCCATGTTGTCATGGTTGCCGTTCACCCCCGCCCAAAGGTATTTTTTGAAGTGTCGCTGCTCGTAGAGGTCCCTCCAGAAGGAATAGCTCCCGCCCCAGGCGCACACATCGCCCACGTGGAGCATCAGGTCGAAGTCGCCCCCGTTGCACGCCTCGAGGGTATCGAGCATAGCCATCGCCGAAACTACCCGCGCACCGAGCGGCGGATACGCATGGAAGTCGGAGATGATCCCCGCCGTCCACGCTCCCGAACGCGGCGCCGTCTTGAAGTAACGCACCTGGCTCATGTTCCCCTTCTCGCCCACGCGGTACATGTAGCGGGTGCCGGGCTTGAGTTTGTCCAGGGAAACGGTGCACTGCCAAAAACGCGCCTGTTCGAAAAAGCTCTCTCCGGTAGCTTTCTTGGAGAAAAGGCTGTCGAATACCGTACAGTAGGCCTGCTCCGCGCGGGTCGTCCGGGCTTTCTTCCAGAGCGTATCACTCGCTTCGGTCCATTGGCAGATCGCCTTGCGGGCTTTCTGATCGCTGTGCCAATTGATACGCACCTGATGCCAGGTCTCCTCGCCCGGGTTGGCGATCACGGTGTAGGCACTCGGTGCCTGTTGGCTCTCTACGGCGGGCTGAGCCGACACCCAACACGACAGCCCCCACAGAGCCGCCGCCAGGAACATTGCTTTGTTTTTCATACCATGCAAAACGTTTTTTAAGATGATCGAAAAGCAAAGATAGCCAACTTTTGCCGGGAAACCGCCGCAATATCCCGAAAAAACTCGGGCACAAAAAAAGGATCCTCCGTTGCAGTGCCGAAAGCGCCGCAACGGAGGATCCCACCCTCGAAAGGGGAAAAGACATTAAAACTCGAGGTTCAACTCGTCCAGATACAGCACGCTGGAGGTGCTGCCGGTAAACTGTGCCCCGCCCTTGCTGCTGGTAGCTGTGATGAGCAGGTACAGATCGCCCGAAGGGATGAAGTTGCTGTCCTTGTAGGTGAGTTCGATGTAGAAGGGACTATAACCATCCGTGGTTTCCGAGCTGGTCAGACGGCCATAAGCCACGATATTCGGATCGTTGGCCAGATCGCTGGCCGAGCCACCCGGGTAGGAAGTGTCATCATTCGTATCGACCGAATACTGTTTGGTAGCCAGGGCGATGTACAGATCCATGCTGTCCGTGCCACCCGTTTTTTTCTCATTATTGATGTAATCGATCGTCCCGGGTTGGTAGTTGTAGTATCCCGTTACCGCGACGGGCAGGCGTCCCTCGCTGGGGATACCGAAAGTCATCTTGGCTCCAGTAAAACCCGAGATTCCTGTTAATTTCCCCAAGTACACATTCCCAGCAGCAAATTTATTACCCAATCCACCAATGTATGTCGAAAACATCTTGCAGGCTTTTCCAGCCACTACAGTCGTTGTTTCCGGCGTAGTCGGGTTGTAACCAAGTATTGCTGTTCCAAACGCGCTCTCACTACCATTTCCAGTACCCCAAACGTTATATTCCGAACCCGACTCCCCTATCAAATCTGCACCATTTTTCGTATACCAATTGTCGAAATTGGAATACGGAAGTTGCGAATCGTACATGATATTGGGCGAAGAGGGAGAATTGCCGGCATCGTAAAACAACTTGCCGTCTACCGTCAGGGTGGCACCGTCTTCGTTCAAAATATAGCAGCTGGCCACCAGGCTGGAAGCGATCGTGGCGCTCGCTCCGGAAGCAACGGTCAGAGCGTATGAGATCACCAAGCGGCCTCCCACTCCCGAGAGCTCGCTGCCATCGCCTACTTCCAACTCCGTGAGGTACAGGTAACCGTTCTTGACCGCCAGGTTCGCTCCGCCCGTCAGGGTCAGCTTCGAGTCGATCTTTGCGCGGCCGTGGTCAGAGGCGACGAATTTGCCGTTCCATCCATTCCACGAGAGGGGAGCGGTCCGCCCCTCGACATTTATCGTGAGGGTGTAGTCACCCGTTACGGTGACATCGTAAGTGGGCAGAGTGGCCGATGCGGTGAGCTCTACGTCCGCTCCGAGGGTCAGGGGAGTTTTCCCTTCGGCGATGGCCTGGTTCCACTCGGCTTCGTTGGTGATCAGATTCGGCCGGGCGGCGATGTTCAGGTCGCCCAACGTATAGCGGTAACCCGCCTCAAGAGCTTTCCCCGGCTTGGTGAAGGTATAATCCCCTGCCGAGGTCGATACCGTGATGGTCAGCTCATTCGAACCCAAATCCAATGTCCCCGAAGTCAAAGCCGCCATGTAAACCTTGTACGGCTCGCCCACGGGAAGAACCGGCGCATCGGAAAATATAACGGAAAGATCCTGGATTTTACTTCCTCCTCCGTACAGGCTGACCACCGCGAGCTTCGAATTAAAAACATTGTCCGAGGAGGAGATAGTAACCGAGTTCAGGGTTACATCCGCTCCGGTAGTATTGGAGGTGAGGAGAATGGGGAACTCCAGCAAAGTACTGTAATGCTTCAGCGAGGTAGAAATCTCGGTGTCATCCGCCGAAACGGTAAACTTGTCCGAGAGAAGGGCCATGGTTTTCAGCCCGCCTTCGTGGGTATTCTTGGTGGCATCGGTTGCCGTAATCTCAAAATCACCCATATCCACCTTGTCGCCGTAATTAAACATAATCGTGCGCGATGAGGTAAAACTGGTGGAGGCATTCGAGGAGGCCAGGTAATATTCCCCTTCGGGGATCGCCTGCGAAGCGACAAAATCGGCTTGGCGGCTATCCTCCGAGAGGGAAGCCTTGTCCAAGGTCAAGGGGTAGGTATTTTCGCTGGTATTGGAGATCAACAGGAGTTGGTCGCCTTCTTCCCACAGAACGGTGAGTCCGTCTTCGTGCAAGGCGGTGCGGGTGGAGGGGGTTGCAGCAGTTACCGAGATGCGCAGCCCTTCGACCGACGACGAGGTGCGCATGGCGTTGTCCTTAGTGCAGCCGGCAGCCAGCGCGGCCAGGCACAGAGCAGACAGGAGGTATTTCGTGGTTTTCATTCCGGATTGCATTTGTTTCGAGTTCGTTGTTTCCATTTACCAGTCTGTTTACCAGGGGCCTCCGTCGCCGTAGCCGGGCGCCGAGACGGCGAACCCACGTTCGACATCGACCTGTACGACCTCCGCCGTGGGGGCGAGGTATTCCTTTCGAAGGTGTTTTTTGTTGTCTTTCATGGAGATAGCGTTTTTGTATTTCGTTTACAGTTTCCTTGATTTTGCCAAATGTACAAATTTTTGAAAAAACCTGACGGCTTTTTCCAGATTTGAAAAAAACAAAACTCTCCTCCCGGAAAAGACGAGGCAGATTTTACCCGGTATTTGTTCCGTTTTTCCTTTTCACTTTCCCGCAGGTAGGTGTTCTGTCGAAAAACGAGTATTTTCGCCGGGTTATTCCCTTGCCTCGGACATGAAAATTACCAAAATACCCCAGCTCGGCATCCGTTTTACCCAAAACATCCCCGGCATCATCACCCTCGGAGAAGACTTTGCCATATTCGACGACCTGAGCGCCGTTCCTGCCTTAGAGCACCCCATACGCATCGAGGCGCTGGTGCTTTCCATGTGCCTGAAAGGTCGCATGGACCTATCCATCAACATGGAGCGGCGCTCCATCGCCCCGGGCGACATGATCCTGATCCGCCCCAACAACATTCTCCAACACCTTTCGCACAGCGACGATCTTTCGGCTGTATTCATTGCCATGAACGTCCATTCGACCGTGGACATTATCTCGCTGATCAAACGGACGCTTCCCACCTACCACTACATGAAGGAAGCTCCCTTGATCCACCTGGACGACCAGGAAAGACAATGTTTTTCCGAATATTACCGTCTGCTGAAGGCCAAAGCCGCCGCTACGGACAACCCGATGCGCCGGGAGATTATCATCAACATCGTGCGGGCAATGATCTGCGACCTGATCTATATTTCCCAATGCCGAATCCCGCAAGACAATACCCCGAAAAGACGGGAAGACCAATTGGCCGAACTATTCTTCCGACAGATGGAAAAATCCTTTCGCGAACACCGGGATGTGGCTTACTACGCCGACAAGCTATGCCTCACCCCGAAATACCTCTCGCAGATGGTAAAAAAAGCCACCGGACGCACCGCCGGACAATGGATCGACTACCGCGTGATCCTCGAAGCCAAAGTCCTGCTGCAAACCACCGACATGACTGTCCAACAAATCTCCCAGGAACTGAACTTTCCCAACCAGTCCTTTTTCGGCAAATATTTCAAGAACCTCACCGGGATTTCACCCCAGAAATACCGGAAAGCGTAACCCTCCGAAGCACTCCGCTTCGGTTTTTTTTTGATCTTTTCCCAGCGGGGATCCTTCCCGCGCTACTTTTTGAAAATAAAATAAACGGCTCCGATCAGGCACAGAAAACCCATCAAGTGGTTGAGCCGCAAGTGTTCGGTTTTGAAAAACAGGAGCATAAAGACGGTAAAGACCGTCAGGGTGATCACCTCCTGAATGACCTTGAGCTCCACCAGGGAAAAAGGCCCTCCGGTCTCCTTGTACCCCAAACGGTTGGCCGGCACCATAAAGCAGTACTCCAACAAGGCGATGCTCCAACTGATCAGCACCACCGCCCACAAGCCGAGTTTTGAAAACCAGGGCGTCTGCGCCATACGCAGATGTCCGTACCAGGCGATGGTCATAAACGTATTGGAACACACCAGCAGGAGAATGGTAAGCAGCGATTTGGACATGACTTTTTTCTTCGTTTTTTCCGGTGTGCAAAGTTACGAAACAAGCCCGTTCGATCGTCTCCCCGCCCGACAAAAGATTTTTCTGCTCCCACAGCGCTTCCCCACATTCGGAAGGGACGAGAGAAAGTACTATTCCGGCATCCGTTGGATAATTTTTATTTATCTATTAGTAGAAAATACCATTCGTTTTATTTATAATCAACCCTTACCTTTGCGCCCTGAAAAAAACGGAACCGACATGAGAAAACTCTTGAGAGAAAAGTGGAGACGGATCGTCTTTCTGATCCTGATGAGCCTGTGCATCGTACCGGACACCGACATGCAGCCCATCCTTTCACCCGCCCTGGCGCTTTTTGCCGGGATCGTCGTAGCCAACACGATGGGCAACCCGTTCGAGAAACTGAGCCGCGAAGCGGTAAAAACCCTGCTGAAAATCGCCATCGTGGGCCTGGGCTTCGGCATCCACGCCGACAAGGCCATGCAGGCCGGCGGGAAAGGCGTCCTGCTGACCGTCTTCAGCATAGCCCTCACCCTGACCCTGGGAGCGTTTCTGGGGCGGAGGCTGACCGTGGACAAAAAGACCTCGTACCTGATCGCCAGCGGCACCGCCATCTGCGGAGGCAGCGCCATTGCAGCCGTCAGCCCGCTGGTAAAAGCCGAGGACAGCCAGATAAGCCTGGCCCTGGGTACGGTATTCATCCTCAATGCCGCCGCTTTGTTCATCTTCCCGCCCATCGGACATGCGCTGGGCCTTTCGCAAGTGGAATTCGGAACCTGGGCCGCCATCGCCATCCACGATACGAGTTCGGTGGTGGGCGCAGCAGCGGCTTACGGGCCGCAGGCCGAAGCGACGGCCACGACCTTGAAACTGGCCCGGGCGCTGTGGATCATCCCCCTGTCCGTCTTTACCCTCTGGGCATTCAAGAGCAAGGGGGGAAAGATCAAAATTCCGTACTTCATCCTGCTGTTCGTGGTGGCCATCGCGATCAACACCTGGTTCCCGTCCCTGGCTCCGCTTTACTCGGGCATCGGGATCGCGGCACACCAGATCCTGATCCTTACGCTCTTTCTCATCGGCGCGGGGCTGTCCCGCCATACGCTGAAAAACGTGGGCATCCGACCGCTAATCCTGGGGATAAGCCTGTGGGTAGTGGTTTCTGTGGTTTCCCTGACGGCGATCCTGTGTTTCTGACGTGGTGCAAACCGCCGTGCGTGCAAGCAAAAGGCCGGAGGCATTGCCTCCGGCCTTTTGCTTGCACGCACGGCTAAGGATCAATCCTTCTGGAAGAAAAATTCCAAAATGTTGCCCAAAAGCTCGGTTCGCTTGTCCTGCCCTTCGACTACCTCGATGGGGAATCCCAGCACCACCGTGCGGTAATCGTCGCCACGGTAGGCCACCGCCGCACTGATATTGTTGTCGGCATAGCGCATCACGGTAAAGGCCTTGTCGCCCACCGGCACCAGACCGTCGGGCGATTCCACGCTGTACACCTGCTCGTTCGGACGGGTGCGGAACGTGTAATTCCCCGCCAGGGAAACATACGGGGAAACGGCCGGCTCGACCTCGCCCGTGCTGGAAGCGCAATCGGTCATCCAGCGAAACTTGAGCACCTTGTTGGCAAATTCCTTGCCTTGCTTGTCCACCCAAGGATTGTCCCACAGGTCGCTGGCTACATACGCGCCGCTGACCAGGATATTGCCCCCGGCAGCCGTATAGTCGGAGATGGCCTGCTGCATCGCAGGAGAGAAGGCTTCAAAATCCACCCGGTCTTCGGTGTGGCCCAACATGCTGCGACGCTGCTTGCCCAGGATCAGATCGACCGCCTGGTAGTCCTTCATGTCCACCGAGCCATTTTCCACCGCTTCGTTGCTGGCCGAAACGAACGAGTAACCCAGTTGGGCCAAAGAACGCCCGTGAACCGCCGGATAGTCGAACGTATTGCCGGCTACTACCTTCGTCTCGTAATCGCCGTCGGATGCGCCGAATCCGGCCGAATCGTCATCCATCCAGGGAATGCTGCGGCGGAACTCGTGCATCGGCCCGATGTAGGAAATATCCTCTATGTACGGCACGCCGCTGTCGCGGAAATCCAGGAATCCGGCATACGTACTGTCGCGCGAGGCGAAACTTTCAGGGGCGCTCACCCGATCGAAACCATTGACGATAAGCACCGTCCCTTTCTCGTTCTGAGCACGCATCGCAGCCAGGATCTCGCTGTCGAAACTCTCGCCGCCCTTGTTCACCGCCGTTACTTTGTAGGAATACATCTGTCCCGGAGCGATCGAAGCCGTGTAAACGGTATCCTCCACCAGCGTCCCATTGTCAAATGCACCATCCCCCACGCGGGTATAAACGATGTACGCATCGGGCATGGCCGTGGGTTCGAGCGTATCGGCTACCGGACTCCAGCGCAGGCGAACCTGGTCGTTGCCGGCGAATTCCACCGAGAAATTGTCCACCGGAAGGGGCTGCACCACATACGGGCGGCCGTCGCGGGCGCTGAGGAACTTGAGCATTCCCTTGTAAACGGCCCGGGAGACGACAAAGCGGAAACGCGGATCCAATCCATACCGCATGTCGGCGAAATTCTGATGGGAGAGCAGCTCCAGGAGCATCGAAGGCACCTCCGGGATACGCGACTCGGCGTAATTCCCGTTCATCAGTTGCCGGCGGGTAAAGTCCGGAGCGCACTGCGCCCGCACGTCGCCCACGATCTGGGTCTGTACCAGGTCGGCCAAATCGCGGTTGTCGTAACGGGACTCGCCGTTGGCAAACTCCGTCTTGTCGTTCGATTTCAGGGTGTAGATGGACAGTGCCCCCACGATCGTATTGTCTTTCTTGGTACCGGCATCCGAATGGAAAGCAAAGGAAAGATCCACCGGAATGTTCAGCCCCTTCGCACCGGGGTTTACCGACGAACCGCCCGCCAGGTAATTCACCCAACGGGGCCGTCCCGCATAGTCATCGGTATAATCCTGCCCCTGGTAAGCGGCATAGACCGAATCGGGCACACCGGCCCACTGCATGAAGTAACGCGCTCCTTCCGTAAAACGGGGATAACCGCTCACGATCGGCTCCGGGGTGATGCCCATCTCCGCTATCCGACGCGCATCGCCCGCCAGGAGCGAGGTATCGGCCGGCACCGTGCGGGCGATATTGCCCATGCCGCCGCCTATCTTGACCCCGTCGGCCGTTACCACCGAGCCGGCCCGGGCACTGCGGTTGGTCAGTTCCACCCGGCCGCTGCGCCCTTTGTCGAAGTCGAACTTACCGAGGTAAACCCACGTGCCGCCGCCCATCTTCTGATTGACCCGGAAGGAGGTCTTTCCCCCCTTGTGGTAAACGGTGTACAGGGCATCGTCCGTGCTCTCGGGCAGCGTCTTATACGATACGTACACGGCATAGGTGCCTTCCTTCTCAAATTCGGGCTGCCATACCGCTACGCTTTCCTTTCCCTTGGCAATGGTGGCTACCTGGCGGTAGGTTCCCATCTCGAAAGGATTCTCCCCGTCCACATAGTACTCCTTGGGGTCGTTAAAGCCTGCACCTTGCCCGACCTGCCAGGCAGATTCGCCGTTCTTTTCATAATATCCGGAAGTCGGGATGTCGTTGTCCGAAATGATCTCCTCGATCTGCCAGTCCCGCTCGCGCGGCAACAGCACCACCGCTCCGGCACGTTCGAGCATCGGTACCAGGAACGGCAGGACAAAACTCTGGGTGAAGACATCCTCCACCGTCTGGAAGATCCGCGCCCGCTGCCATTCCCAACGCAGCAGTTTCTGCTCGTAATAGTACCCGTGGCTCTGCCACATGGCGATATGGCGCCCGTAAAGCCCTTCGGTCGGGGTAAGAGCCTGGTCCTGGGGAGCCACCAGCGGGGTCGGGATATTTTTGAGTTTTACCGCTTTCTTGCGCGCATTCTGTTCCCGGTAATAACGCGGGATGAGTTCGTTGATCTCCTTTCCCTCGCTCACGGCGCGCAGACGGTATGAGGTAAGCCCGGCCGGGAGGCTGTCCTTGAGGATCGCGTAAATATCGGCGCAAACGTCTTCCCGCATGGGATACTGAGCCAATACCGGATTGTAATACAGCGTGATCTGCCCCCCGGACACCGCGAGCGAATCCAGGCGCACACGCCCCACGTAATAATTGTGCGTCCCCTGACGGGCGCGGCAATACGCGGTAAGCGTATCGTCCTTTGCCTTGAAAAACGCGGTATCCACCGGCGTCTGGGCCTGTCCTTGCAAGAAGGACGCCCCGCCCAGCAAGGCGCAAAGTACAAATTTGATGTTCATGGTGAGAAAGTATTTTGTTTTCACGATTTTCTACCTCAAAAGCGCAAGCGGTTACAAATGTAACCAACTTTTGCCGATATTCTTTCGCAAAAAGGCAATTTTGCACGCGAATTTTTCCCGACCCCGGAGCATCCGAAACGCCCGAAAAAATGCGTAACTTTGTTTCTCATGCTGGCAAAGGACATCATCGGCAACCAGGGCGTACGCGCCCTGCTGGAAAGCTCCGCCGAACGGGGGCGGGTGGCGCACGCACAGCTGTTCGTCGCTCCCGAAGGGGTCGGCGTGCTGCCCATTGCCATCGCATATGCCGCACGGGTGCTGGGCATCGACCCGGACAAGGCACTCACGCAGCCGGACCTGCATTTCGCCTTTCCGGTCAATACCACCCGGGAGGTAAAGAAATCGCCGGTGAGCGACGACTTCCTCGAATCCTGGCGGCGGTTCGTCCGCGAAATGCCCTATGGGGAACTCCCCGACTGGTACGCCTTGCTGGAGATCGAGAACAAACAGGGGCTCATCGGCAAGGAGGAAGCGGAATCCATTGCCAAAAAACTCTCGCTCAAGTCCTTCTCCGGAGGGTATCGGGCGATGATCATCTGGCATGCCGAAAAGATGAACCCCACGGCGGCCAACAAACTGCTCAAACTCATCGAAGAGCCTGCCGAAAACACCCTGATCCTGCTGACTACCGACGACCCTTCGGCCATCCTGCCCACGATCGCCTCGCGCACCCAGCGGATCGACCTGCGCCGGATCTCCGAACAGGACATCGCCCGGGAGTTGACCGAGCGCTACCAGGCTTCGCCCGCAGCTGCGCAGAACGCCGCGCGAAGCGCACAAGGGAGCATGGGACGCGCCCTCCAACTGCTGCGCGAGGGCGGACACGCCGGTATCTTTCCGGAGATGTTCGTCCGATTCGTCCGCTCGGCTTTCATGGCCAAGAAAAAACCCGCCGAACTCAACCGCCTGCTCGAATGGGCCGACCGCATGGCCGCCCTTTCCCGGGAGCAGCAAAAACAATTCCTGCAATACTGCTGCGAGGTATTCCGCCAAGGGCTGATGTACAACTACGGAGCCTCGGCCCTGGTCTATCCCCAGGAATTTGCCGATGGGTTCAACTTCGAGAGCTTCGCCGGCTACGTGCACGGGCGCAACATCGCCGACATTTACCGGGAACTCGACCGGGCACAATACCACATCGAGCGCAATGCCAATTCAAAACTCGTATTCTTTTCCACCGCGGTAAACCTCACGCGGTACCTGCACGCCAAACCGATATAACTTCCCCCTATCCGAACATGGACGAGAACATCCTGATAAAAAACGCAAAAATCGTAGACGAAGGCTCGATCGTCGAGAGCGACGTATTGATCCGCAAAGGCATCATCGAACGGATCGACCCCTCGATCAGCCTGCCGGTGGGCACGCGCCTGATCCTGGCCGACAACCAATACCTGCTCCCCGGCGTTATCGACACGCACGTGCATTTCCGCGATCCCGGGCTGACGGACAAGGCCGATTTCGCCACCGAATCCGCCGCCGCTGCCGCAGGCGGGGTTACCTCGGTGATCGACATGCCCAATACTCTTCCCCCGGCGCTCACTCCGGAACTGCTGGAAGAAAAGTTCGGCATCGCGGCTCAGAAATCGTCGGTCAATTACTCCTTTATGATCGGAGCCAGCGAAAGCAACCTGGAGGACATCCTCCGCGCCGACCCAGCGCGGGTAGCCGCCGTCAAGGTGTTCTTCGGTTCCTCGACGGGGGACATGGCGCTCAAGGACCCCGAGGCCATCGAACGTTTGTTCGTTTCCTCCCCCCTGCTCATTGCCGCGCATTGCGAAGACGATGCCCGGATCGCCGGAAACCTGGCCAAAGCCCGGGAAGAATTCGGGGAAGACATCCCTGCGGCGATGCACGCCCGGATCCGCGACGAGGAGGCCTGCCTGCGAAGCTCCTCGGCAGCGATCGATCTGGCTAAAAAGACCGGCGCACGCCTGCACCTGTTGCACGTAAGTTCGGCCTGCGAGCTGAACCAACTCTCGAGCATGAAACCCGGTTCGTACAAAAAGATCACGGCCGAGGTCTGCACGCACCACTTGTTTTTCGACGAGCGGGACTACGCCACCCTGGGCAACCTCATCAAAGTGAACCCTTCGGTAAAATCGGAAGAAGACCGGGAAGCCCTGTGGGAGGCGCTGCGCTCGGGACGGATCGACACGATCGGTTCGGACCACGCCCCGCATACGGCCCAAGAAAAAGCGCGCCCGTACCTCAAGTGCCCTTCCGGAGGGCCGATGATCCAGCACACCCTGCCGGCCATGCTCTCCGAGGTGGTCAAGGGACACTTTACCCTGGAGCAAGTAGTGGAAAAGATGTGCCACAATCCGGCGCGGATCTTCCAGATCGAACGCCGGGGCTTCCTGCGCGAGGGGTATTTCGGCGATGCGGTGCTGGTGGAGTTCAACAGTCCTTGGCGTGTGCGCCGAGAGTCCCTGAAGTACAAGTGCGGTTGGTCGGCCTTCGAGGGGCGGATGTTCCCGGCGCGCATCACCCACACCCTGGTCGGAGGACAACTCGCCTACGCCGAAGGCAAACTGTACCCCGTTACCTCGCCCGCAGCGCTGACCTTCGAACGATAAACCGACCGAACTATGTCCGTTTCAAAAATTTACCGTAACTTTGCACGCGTATTTCTCCTGGTGCTGCTCTCGGCAGCGGCCGTGGGGTGCAAGTACCGGTACATCGAAAAACCGGAACGTCTGCTCTCCCCCGAAGAGATGTCCGAGGTCATCTGCGAATTGGCTTACCTGAATGTCGCGGAAGAGCAAGGGGCTTTCGAGCAGGACTCGGTCCTGGCCAAAATCGGCAAGAAAGCCTTCATCCAGAAACTGTACGAGCAGTACGGCATCGACAAGCAGATCCTCCGGCAGAACAACGAGTACTACATGGAGAACCACAAACTGTACGTAAAGATCTATTCCGACGCGCTCAACCGGCTGAACATCCGCCTGGGCGAGGAGGAAAAAAGGCAGGAAAAACCCGAAGAACTCACCGACCCCAACGGTTGGGTGCTATGACGGAAAGATAAGATATGGCCCTCGGCGAAAAGCTCTACCACGCAAAAGTCCTCCTGTTCGGAGAATACGGCATCATCAAGGATTCGATGGGGCTGTCCATCCCGTACGATTTCTACAAGGGAGCCTTGGTGCTGCCCGAAGGCGAGTCCGATGCATCGGCCCGCCAATCCAACGAGCACATCGCCCGCTTTGCCCAATACCTGGAAACCCTCGACCAAGACCCCACCTTCGAAGCGCACATCGACACCGAATCCCTCCGCCGGGATGTCGAAGCAGGCCTTTACTTCGACTCGAGCATTCCGCTGGGCTACGGGGTAGGCAGCTCGGGCGCCCTGGTAGCGGCCATCTACGAACGGTACGCCTCCCCCCGCAAGAAACCCGAGGAACTCACCACGGAGGACATCGTCCGCCTGAAAGGAATCCTGGGACGGATGGAGAGCTTCTTCCACGGGCAAAGTTCGGGACTCGACCCGCTGATCTGCTACATGAACCTCCCGATCCTGGTGCGCCCTCACGGGGCGGTCGACCCGGTGGGCATTCCGGCTTCGAACGCCCAAGGAGCCGGGGCGATCTTTCTGCTGGATTCCGGGATGAAGCACGCTACCGGAAAGCTGATCGACATCTTTTTCGAGAAGATGAAAAGCGAGGGCTTCCGCAAGATGCTGCGCGAGGAATTCGGCGCGCTCAACGACGCCTGCATCCAGGCCTTTATCGAAGGGCGGAAAAAGAGCCTGCTGGAAAACGTGCGGGCGCTCTCGCAGGTGGTCCTGACGCATTTTTCCCCGATGATCCCCCGCAGTCTACGCAAGATATGGCTCGACGGGCTCCAAACGGACACCTACTACCTGAAACTGTGCGGAGCCGGCGGCGGCGGTTTCGTACTGGGATTTACCGACGACTACCGCAAAGCAGCCCGTATGCTTCGGGGATACGCCACGCAGCCGATCTACCGCTTCTGATCCTATGGACCGGGCGAGGAAGTCCCTCCGCAGCCCCCTCGGGGAATCCCGCATGACGATCCTGGCCAAGATCGTCAGCCTGCTGTCCCTCACCCGGGTGTACAACATCGCCCTGATCGCCGCCGCGCAATACCTCAGCTGCATCTTTTTCTTCACCTCCCGCCCGCCGGACTTTTCGGAGCTCACCGACCCGCATTTTTTCGTGCTGGTAGTCTGCACCTGGATGACGATCGCCGCCGGATACATCATCAACTTCTTCTACGACAAGAACAAGGACCTGGTCAACAGTCCTGTCAAAAGCCGGATCGACGGGTTCGTTTCCCAAGCGACCACCTTGAAACTGTACCTGACGCTCAACGCCCTGGCCGTGGCCGCCAGCCTGTTCGTCTCGCTGCGCTCCGGGGTGTTCTTCGCCGGATTCGCCTTCCTGCTGTGGTTTTACTCGCACAAACTGAAAAAAATCCCCCTCGTATCCAACCTTTCGCTGGCCGCCGTAGCCATCGTGCCGCTCTTTGCCGTCTTTTTCTACCGGAAGATCGTCGATACCCAGGTGGTGGTATCGCACGGCTTGTTCCTGTTTTTCCTGCTGGTAGCCATGAGCATGCTGAACGACTTGAACAACCGCCGGGGCGATGCCGTATTCGGCTATCGGACTCTGCCGGTAGTCTGGGGTGAACGGGCGGCGGCAAGCGCAGCGGCGGCTGTACTGGCCGCCGCTGCCGCTTGCACCGCTGCCGTGCTGGTCTTCGAGCGGGGAAACGCTTTTTTCCTCTACTTTCTCGTGGCGGGGGCCGGACTTCTCTGCGGGACGGTCGCTTTGCTGGTTTGGCCCGCAGACAGGGCCTTCCGCACGATCCTGGTGGGAATAAAACTATTGATCCTTGTCGGATTGCTGTGCATTCCACTTCGGGTCGTTCCGTTGTAGTGTTAAAATTTTCCGACATTTGTAACCCGTCTCTTTTTTCTGCGTATAGTATAATGTTGCGGAGTTCCAAACCCTCCCGACAAACGATACTTCATGAGACAGCTTAAAATTACCAAACAGGTTACCAACCGCGAAACCGCTTCGCTGGACAAATACCTTCAGGAGATCGGAAAGGTAGGTCTGATCTCGGCCGACGAAGAGGTCGAACTGGCGCAAAAGATCAAAGCCGGCGACCAAAGGGCGCTGGACAAACTCACCAAAGCCAATCTGCGTTTCGTCGTGTCGGTAGCCAAACAATACCAAAACCAGGGGCTGACCCTCCCCGACCTGATCAACGAGGGCAACCTGGGACTGATCAAGGCCGCCCAGCGTTTCGACGAGACCCGAGGTTTCAAATTCATCTCGTATGCCGTATGGTGGATCCGGCAGTCCATCCTCCAGGCGCTGGCCGAACAGTCCCGCATCGTCCGCCTGCCGCTCAACAAGATCGGCTCGATCAACAAGATCAACAAGAAATACGCCGAACTCGAACAGCTCAACGAACGGGCTCCTTCGGCCGAAGAGATCGCCCAGGAACTGGACATGACCGAGGAGGACGTCAAGGAATCCCTGAAGAACTCCGGCCGGCACATTTCGATGGATGCCCCGCTGGTGGAAGGCGAAGATTCGAACCTCTACGACGTGCTCAAAAGCGGCGAATCGCCCAACCCCGACCGCGAACTGATGAACGAATCGCTGCGCATCGAGATCGAACGCGCCCTGCAGACCCTCACTCCGCGAGAGGCCGACGTGATCCGCCTGTACTTCGGGCTGGGAGGGCAACACGCCATGACCCTGGAGGAAATCGGCGAAACGTTCGACCTGACCCGCGAACGCGTGCGCCAGATCAAGGAAAAAGCCATCCGACGGTTGAAACACACTTCGCGCAGCAAGATCCTGAAGACTTATCTGGGATAACCCGATCCGTCCCTTCCCAGACGGAAAGCCTCCGCCGGGCCTTTCCGCAAACTTATTTTCCGGAAAGGCCCGGCTTCTTTTTTACTGCATTT
>DVLY01000132.1 GCA_018715295.1 Candidatus Merdimorpha stercoravium
GGGTTGACCATACGAGGTTCTTTGCGAGGGTATCGGACGCCTTTTCCGGCGTCTCCCGGTAGGCTGACACAGCTCGGGCAAGACAGAAAAGGGCAATAACCGTGCCAAAACGGTGTGTCCGTGGCAAAGGAAAGAAAAAAACGCAGAAAAACAGGTTCGAATGTCGATAAAGGCGTACCTTTGCACCATTCGAAAAAAAACCTCGTTAAAGAGTCGGTCCGATTATGGATGTCAAGGAACTGTTTACTTTTGCCCTGACGGTGTTCATCGGTTATTTTGCCGTGATGAATCCGCTGACCAAAGCGCCGGTGTTCATCAGCCTGACCCGAGGGGCGGGCATCGAAAAGGAACACCGCGTGGCGCGCAAGGCGGGCATTGCAGCCTTTCTGATCCTCTTGAGCTTTGTGCTGCTGGGAAAATACATCTTTTTCGTCTTCGGGCTCACCATCCCTGCGTTCAAGATCACGGGCGGCATCGTGGTGTTCTTCGTGGGCTTCGAAATGCTGCAGTCCAAGCGCTCGTCCATCAACAACCCCCGGTCCGTCAATTTCGACGAGAGCATCTCCATCTCCCCCCTGGCCATCCCCATCATGGCCGGACCGGGTACCATCATCACCGGGATGAACTTCGTAACCAACGCCGACTGGATCCACATCCTGATCGTGGTGCTGATGTCCGCCCTGATCTGCTACCTGAACTACCTGGCTTATTACTGGAGCGGATCGCTGATGAAGATCCTGGGGGAAAACATCATGGTGGCCATCCACAAACTGATGGGAATGGTATTGGCCATCCTGGGCACGAACATGGTGCTGGACGGCATCGACATTTTTATCAAGTCGGGGCTCTTGTCCGCTACGATCTGAATATCCGACGTGCATAAAAAACGCCCGTTCTCAAACGAGAGCGGGCGTTTTTTTTCAGTAAAGCCCTTTGCCGAACTACACCCGGAACATTTTTTATAAACAGTTTAATCTGTTTAATGTCAGTATTTTACTGAAAGTTATTTGCTCTTTTTCGTTAAAACATAACGGTCGGCCAGCGCACCGGCGATCGCGTTTTTGTCGGCGTCCAGGTGGCGCAGGCTCCCCTGCTCGATCCGGTAATACTGCCGATGCCCGTTTTTAGATTGTACGGCCAGGAGCGTATCGTTCTCCTGGAAGAACCGTCCTTCTTCTTCGAAAGAGGTTTCGCGGTCGATGTACACCATCCGCAGCTGGAAAGTGCTGTCCTGCAAGAGGGTCAGGGTCGTTTCGATCCCCGGGCAGTCGGCTCCCGGGAGCGTGCCGGTGTAGGTGCCGAAACATGTTTCCCGGGGCGGAACCGTCTTCGCGTCAGGGAGGTCCTGCGGACCCTTTCCGTCGGAACATCCGCCGCACGACAGAACGGCACAGAATGCAAAAAGCAAGTGTTTTTTTGTCTTCATGGCTTTCGACAGAGGTTTTGTGTGTCGGCCAAAAGTAGAGCTTTTTGTCCTTGGACGGGGGAGGTTTTGTGTTCTTTTTTGCGCTTGACCAGGGGATTTTTGTGAAAATCCGCATGGCGTCTCCCGGCATTCGGCAGAAACCGGAAGAATCGTACAAAGCACCATTTCCGACTCTTCCGAAAGCACCCGGTATTCCCTTGCCGGCGAGGTCTTCCTGTCCGGCGGAAGAATCCCCGCGGTACAAGGGAAAACGGAAAGGGCACGCGATGATCAGAAGAGGCTGGTCTGGCCTTCCTGTACCGGGGTGTCTTTGGGGTTTTCATCTTCCTGCCTTTGCAGGGACGATGAACCTTCGGTGCCGATCAGGGCATAGAGTTGGGCTTCCGAGAGGACCTTCACGCCGAGTTTCTCCGCCTTCTGCGCCTTGGCCGGGCCCATCGCTTCGCCGGCCACCAGGTAATCGGTCGAAGCCGAAACGGACGACACATTGCGCCCGCCGTGGCGTTCGATGAGTTCCTTGAGTTCCTCGCGCGCGATGGAAAACTTGCCCGACACCACCAGCGACAATCCGTTCAAGACGCCGCCTTGTCCGCCGCGATCCGCCCTCTGCTCCACTTCCATCCGCACCCCGCAAGCTTTCAGACGGGCCATGATCTCCCGGTGTTCCGGCCGGGAGAAAAAGTCGAGGATACTGTCCGCTATCTTGTCGCCCACTTCGTCCACGCGGAGCAACTCCTCGCGCGAAGCCGCCATGAGCGCCTCCATCGAACCGAAATAGCGGGCTATCTTGCGGGCCGTGGTGTCGCCCACGTAACGGATGCCGATGGCAAAGAGCACCTTTTCGAACGGGATGCGCTTCGAGGCTTCGATGGCCTGGAGCAGGCGTTCGGCCGAACGTTTCTGGAAGGAGCGCGTGCCGGAAGCGTCGGTAAGCCCGTGGATGTCCTCGTAACGCAGGGTGTACAGGTCGGCGTAGTTCTTGACCAGCCCCTTGTCCACCAACAGGCTCACGTTTTGTTCCCCGAGCGATTCGATGTCCATCGCTTTGCGCGAGGCGAAATGCTCGATGCGTCCTTTTACCTGCGGAGGGCAATGGTCTTCGTTGGGGCAGTAATGGTTGGCTTCGCCTTCGGTGCGCACCAAAGGCGTCCCGCAAGCGGGGCAAAGGCGGATGTACTGCGTGGGGCGCGCATCGGCGGGACGGCGGGAGAGGTCCACTCCGACGATCTTGGGGATGATCTCCCCGCCCTTTTCCACCAGGACGGTATCGCCGATGCGCAGGTCCAGTTTTTCGATCTGGTCGGCGTTGTGCAGCGTGGCCCGTTGGACGGTGGTGCCGGCCAATAGTACCGGACGGAGGTTGGCCACCGGGGTGATGTTGCCGGTGCGTCCTACCTGGTAGGAGATGCTTTCGAGTACGGTGGCTGCTTGCTCGGCCGAAAACTTGTACGCGACGGCCCAGCGGGGCGATTTGGCCGTGTAGCCCAGGCGCGCCTGCTGGCTTTTGTCGTTGACCTTGATCACGATGCCGTCGGTCTGGTACGGCAGGGTGAAGCGTTGGGTGTTCCACTGGTCGATGTAGGCGTAGATGTCGTCCATCGTATGGGCCAAACGGCTGTATACAGGCACTTTGAACCCCCATTGGCGCGCTTTTTCCAGCCCGTCCCATTGGGTGGGAATGTGGATATGGTCTTCCACCACGTAATACAACAGGCACTCCAAGTGGCGGGAGGCTACCTCGGCACTGTCCTGAAGTTTGAGCGTGCCGGAGGCCAGGTTGCGGGGATTGGCGTAGAGCGGTTCGCCGTCGATGTCGCGCTGGCGGTTGATTTTTTCAAATTCGGCGATCGGCAGGATGACCTCCCCCCGGATGTCGAACAGGTCGGGATAGTCCGTCCCCTTCAGGCGCAGGGGGATGCTGCGGATGGTGCGGGCGTTGGCCGTAATGTCGTCGCCCTGCACGCCGTCCCCCCGGGTTTCGGCGCGGAACAGGCGGCCGTGGCGGTAGGTGAGGCTGATCGAGGCGCCGTCGTACTTGAGTTCCAGGACATATTCCACCGGTTGATCCGGCCCCAGTTCCTTGCGTACGCGCCGGTCGAAATCCTCCAATTCTTCCCGGGAATACGTGTTGTCCAGGGAGTACATCCGCGAACGGTGGCGTACGGTGTCGAACACGCGGGTTACCTCCCCCCCTACCCGCCGGGTGGGCGAATCGGGATCGTCGAACTCGGGGTACTGCTTTTCCAGATCGGCCAGATGGCGCAGGAGCTCGTCGAATTCCCGGTCGGAGATGGTCGGCGAGTCCAGGACGTAGTACCTGTAATTGTGTTCGTTGAGCTGTTCGCGCAGCGATTCGATCTCGGCTTTGGCCTCTTGGGGTGTCATGGCGGATGGCGTTTTTTTCAGCGGACGAAATTTACGAAATGATTTGCAATGCCCGAGAAAATCTTCGGGCAAAAAGGCGATAAGCCGGGCGGCCGCAGGCCGCCCGGCTTATCGCCTCATCGCATCTGCACGTTATTCCACCGGCCGGTAGTCGATCGAGATGG